>JAISQZ010000073.1 GCA_031273905.1 Oscillospiraceae bacterium
AGCACGTCTGCCAATTCCATCACACCGGCATTTGATTGGAATCCATTATATCAAACTCGTTAAAAAAAAACAAGTGTTTTCGCAGCTTTTTTCGCCGTGCAGCTTTTTTCGCCTTGCGCTTTTCGTAAATTTAATTTTTCACTCATCATAAATTAGGAACAGGGGTAAAAATCCATTTGACAAATCCGTCCGAACATGATAAAATGTGAAGTACGGCTTGTGCGTAAAAATGGAGTGATTCGAGCAGTGTTAACACGCCCGTATGTGGGACATTGTCCATGCCGATTGAAGGAAGCAATTCTTGGAAATCGTGCGCCAAGAACCACAAACAACTGAATCGTTTTTGCATGGAGAGGTCGCGTAGTCCGGTCGAGCGCGCGTGATTGGAAATCACGTAAAGGGAAACCTTTCGGGGGTTCGAATCCCCCCCTCTCCGCCAAAAGGGACAAATGCGAACCCGACCCGGGTGTTCATCGTCGAGGAGGCGTTCGCGTTTGTTTTTTCATTAGAGTAATAAAAAGTTGAACCGCGAAAGGGCTTGCCGTGATAGAGCTATCAAACATCAGCAAAACTTTCAAAATCGCAAAGCGCGGCAAAGGTGCAACTGCCGCGCTTACTGCTCTATTCAAACGTGAGTGCAGCTATATTCACGCGCTTGAAATATATCGTTCAACGTTGCCGAGGGCGAAATTGTCGGTTACATAGGTCCCAACGGCGCGGGAAAAAGCACCACAATAAAGGTCATGAGCGGGATTCTCGTTCCCGATGCAGGCGAATGTAATATTATGGGTTTTACTCCGTGGCGCGACAGACGGGAATATGTGCGAAATATCGGTGTAGTTTTCGGTCAGCGCAACCAGCTTTGGTGGGATGTGCCGATCATCGACAGTTTTGAGCTGCTAAAAGACATCTATTCCGTCGGGGACGCGGATTATAAGCGACAGCTCACGTTGCTTACCGAAACGCTGAAGCTCTCGGACTTTATCAATACGCCGCTGCGCCAGCTCTCCCTTGGGCAGCGCATGAGGGCGGAGATTGCCGCATCGCTTCTGCACTCTCCAAAAATACTTTTCCTTGACGAGCCCACAATCGGGCTTGACGCGGTATCAAAGCTTGCGGTGAGGCAGTTCATTAAGACAATCAATGCGGAGAAAAAGTTGACCGTAATACTTACAACTCATGATATGTTTGACATAGAAGCACTTACTGACCGCATCATTCTGATTGGAAAAGGGCAGATACTCTACGACGGGGCGTTTTCTGAAATTAAGCAAAAATCCGAATACAATGCGCTGGAAGAAGTCATAGCCGGGCTTTATAAGGAGTACGAGCTATGAGAGCATATGCGGGAATGTTCCGAATGAAGTTCATCGCGGGGCTTCAATACCGCGCTGCGGCGTGGGCGGGCATCTCAACGCAATTTGTTTGGGGTTTTGCGCTGATTATGCTGTACCAAGCGTTTTACAGAAGCAGCTCCGCCGCGCTCCCGATGGAGTGGGGGCAACTTGTCAGTTACATTTGGTTACAACAGGCATTTTTAGCTTTGATCATGCTTTGGTCGCAGGATGGCGATTTACTGTCGCAAATCACAAACGGACAAGTCGCCTATGAGCTTTGCCGCCCGTATGATTTGTTCGGGCTTTGGTATTTTCGTTTGCTCGCGGGGCGATTGTCGAGCGTGCTCTTGCGGTTTGTTCCGGTTATCGTGATAGCGATGATGATTCCCTCGCCCTATCGCCTAGTACTTCCGCCGGATTTGGGAGCTTTTGGACTGTTTGTATTGTCAATAGCGTTTTCATCGTTTTTGGTCGTCGCGATTTCAATGTTTATTTACATATTGACCTTTATCACGCTTTCAAGCGTCGGTGCACGGCTTGCCGTAGGCGTGTTAAGCGATTTTTTAATGGGCGCCTTAATCCCGATTCCGCTGATGCCCGATTGGTTGCAGCGGATACTGGACTGGTTGCCGTTTCGCTATATTGCCGATCTGCCGCTCCGTCTATATTCGGGTAATATCGTCGGCGCTGACGCGTTTCGGCAAATCGCGGTGCAGATGGTCTGGCTGTTATTGCTGCTCCTTGCGGGGAAGCTGTGGTTCAATCGAGTTCTCCGCAATGTTGTGGTTCAAGGAGGCTGACAATGATATATTTTAAGTATGTCAAAATGGCGCTAAAATCGCTCGCGCAGTATCGGCTTTCGCTTTTGCTTACGACAATAGGGCAGCTCGCGGCAACCGCGCTCGCTTTTTTGAGTATGTGGCTTTTGTTTGACCGCTTTGGAACACTTGACGGTTACAGCTTTGGAGAGGTTGCGCTGACGTTCTGCGTTACACTGACGGCGTTCGCGTTTACCGAGTGCTTTTTTCGCGGTTTTGACACATTTTCACATATGATAAGGCAGGGAACCTTCGACCGCGTTTTGCTTCGTCCGCGTGGCACGGTTTTGCAGGTCATCGGGTCAACCGTGGAGTTTTCGCGGCTTGGGCGGCTCGCCGTGAGCGTGACTATGCTCTTATGGGCGATTGGCAATTCCGGCTTTGAGTGGACGATTCTGAAAGGCGTTGCGCTAATGCTGATGTTAATCAGCGGTGTATTCATTTTCGCGGGCGTATTCATTCTCGGCGCGACGGTGTGCTTCTGGACGATGGACGGCTTGGAGTTTATCAACATCTTCACCGACGGCGCACGTGAATTTGCAAGCTATCCGCTCACGATTTACGCCAAACGCGTGACGCAGTTTTTCACGTTTATCATTCCTTACGGCTGCATAAATTATCTGCCGCTGACATATATCACCGGACGCAGTGATAATCCACTGTACGCACTCACGCCGCTGTTCGGAATCGCGTTTATTATTCCGTGTTTTCTTCTTTGGCGATGGGGAGTGCGGCACTATTTGAGTACGGGAAATTAGACACACAAGCGCAAAACAACTGCCCCGCGTTGGTATCGAAACCAGCGCGGGGCGATTGCTTCCCAGAGCGCTTCAGCACTGTGAGCGATATTTGCGTGTGTTTCCTCCGGGTGAACCGCCGCCGCCCGCCGCCGCCCGCCGCCGACCGCTGCTACCTCTCCGCCGAATCCATCGATGCCCTTTTTCTCGTGCAAGATGTCCAAAATGCGCTCTCTGCCTGCGCTTTCTTCCCCTCCTTGAAGTTTTTCTTTTACACCACTTGACAAGACGCCATCGCGATCGTCCCCAGAAGCGAAAAAAGTGGGTTCTTTCCCTTCGCAAAAAGTAAATGCGGTGACCGTGAACAACAGACAAAGGCGGTCTTGCAATTCATTCTTCCATATGCTATAATAATTACGTTGTGTAATGAACAGCATACGGACAAATTAACTAAATCAAAATGAAAAAGGAGGAATTGGTGCCATGGCTTCAGGGGGGCTGGCAGGACTAAAGGAACAGGCAAGCGAATACATCACTGACTTTACGGTGCATTGGAACCGTCCGGCAAAGGGAAACTTTGTCAATTACAAAGAGCTGGTGGGCTTTTCCGCCGGGAAGGGCGGTTACTACGCCGCCATCGGGTTGGTTTCCTGCCTGGGGCTGGATACCGCCAATACACTTCTCGGGCAAACCCTGGGCGTGGAACCCACGCATTTGCAGGTGATGAGCATCATCAACGGCATCGTCTGTTTTTTCATTACGATGTGGCGCAGCCACGTGATCGATAATTCCAACCACAGGGACGGCAAGTTTCGCCATTATGCGCGTACGCACGGGATCCCGGTGGTTGCCATCGGGATCATTGTTGTATGGTTTCCCTATAGTCTCCTGCCCAACGGCGGCATCAGCGGCTCCGGTTACTGGGCAAAGGTTGCCATCATCATGGGGCTGTTTTTGTGCATGCAAGTTGTTTGGCCCTTCTGGTCGCTGGCCTTTGACGATATCATCAAGGTGATGTCGCCCAATTCCCAAGAACGCCAGAGCATCTCCGCCTATTCCACAATCCTCTGGAGTCTGGCGCCTACCATCTATAAGCCCATCCTCACCATGGTTTCCGGCATGTTCCCCGACCGCACGGTGGATCTCCGGTTTTACCGCTACGCCTACGCCATCTTAAGCATATTGGGGCTGGCGCTGAGCTACGTCACTTACTACAGCACAAGGGAACGCATCGTTCAAAGCCGTGCGCACATCAACCAGATCAACCTGATTCAAAGCATCCAGGCGGTGTCGAAAAACAAGAACTTCTGGCTGCTTGCCGCAGCGGGCTGGCTTGGCTTTTTGGAGAACGTTTCCGGCGGCATCTGGGACTGGGCGTACAACTATCAAAAGCGTTACACCCCCGCGCAAAGGACGATCGTCGAGCTGTTCATCGGCAACGCGGGGCTGCTCGCGAACCTTTTCACCCCGCCGATGACCAAGCGCTTCGGCAAACGCGCCATATTGATTGTCTCCAACCTCCTCAACATTGTCTTGCTGGCGGTGACCTATAAAACCTACACCCTGACGATCCCCTTCGCGCTGTTCCGCTTTCTCAATTTTCTGCTTGGCTGTATGCAGACCACCATCGGCCCCGCCATTGACGCGGACGTGCGCGACGAGCAGCATTACATAAGCGGCGAGCGCATTGACGGCGTGTTCGCCTTGGTGGGTTATGTGGGCACCTTCATCGGCATGGGCACGGGCTTTGTGACCCCGGCGCTCCAGCGCGCCGGCGGCGTTTATAAGGGCAACGGCGGGGTGGACAGCAACGGCAGGGAGAACATGTGGTTCGCGCTGACGAACGCCGCCGTTTATCACAAAATGTCCAAGATTATGATCGTCGCCTCCGTGATCGGCGCGACGCTCAACGTACTGCCCATGTTCTTTTATGACCTGACGGAAAAGAAGCAGCGCGCCATCACCCGCGTGCTGCGTCTTCGGGCGCTGCTGGAGGATTACGGCAACGGCATCGCCACGCCGGCGCAAATTGCGGAGGGTGCGGAAATCATCCGGCAGGCGCAGGCGGATCATGGTGCGGCGCCGATTGCAATCACTGGCAATATGACCGCGAAGGAACGCCGGGAGACGAGGCTGCGCAATGACGACATTTCCGTTGCGCATTATGTGATTGACGAGCTGCACAAATTTGACACGCCGGAAATGCAGCGCAAGGTCGCTTTGGCGCGGCAGGTAATGCAGGGCGGCTTGGAAGGCTTGTATCATTACGACGATGCCTGGCTGAAAAAAGCCAGATCCATCAAAGACCCCAAGCTGCGCAAGCTGGAGGTGCGGCACTGCAAGGAACTTCGCCGCGCCTACGGCAACATCACCCGTTGCTATCCTCTTCCTCACTGTAACATTACGGAACCGGATATCAAGGCCTGCGAAGCGCTTTATGAAGCGCCTCAGGAAACCCGGGAACAGCTGCGCAAAAAGAATGCCGCCATCAAGGTGATGGAAGCGGAGCGCAGCAAGTTCAACAATTCCGCAAGACCCTTTGTGAACGCGCGCCGTCTGCTGCGCGAGCTGGAAAATCAAGCGCATCTGGATGCCATCTTTGCGCAGTATCAGGATGCTGTGACGCAGGCGGCGGAAAACGAGCGCATGGAGGAGGAGCGGGCGATGGCGCAGAACGCGGCCCGCAAGCAGGAGATTGCCCGCCTGAAAGCGGAGCGCGCACAGGAGAAGGAACGCAGGCGAGCGGGGAAATAAGCAGTCTCAGCCATCCCATAGCCACAGCAAATAAATTTGACTTTCCCCAAAGCGCGATGGTCGGATAGCCGCCAAGCGTTGTGTTATGCGTGTTTGTGACCAATGCAAAGCGTAAATCGCAATCTTCAACAGAAAAAAATAAAATCAAAAAAACACTTGCAATTTCTGGTTGGTTGTGATAGAATATCCGGGCGTGCAAAAAAGTGTGCGCAGGAGAGGTCTGCGATGATGCAGGAGGTAGCCGCCCGGGACGAGCGTGTTTGCGCGTTCTTCTTTTGTGCAGGCGGGAAATTTCTGCGGAGTATGTCCGATTATCAAACCGGGCGAAACCAATCTGCCTTTGCCGCTCTTTGCTGCGGTTTGGGGCAGGGTCGTGTGTTTTTGCAAGCTCAGTTCCTCAATAAGCGTAACTTGTCAGGTTATGCCCTCTGGCGGATCTGTGCCCCGGGGTCAGTGATGGTTCCGGGCTTTTCTTCCGGCAACCGGGGAACACCCGGGAGCGTGTGAAGAAAAAACTGCCAAAAACTGCGGCGGGGACGCCAATTTCAAGGGCTGACACCTTAAAGAAGAGAAAGGCGTGACGAACAAATGGCAGTCAAGGGTAATATCCGTATCCGCTTGAAGGGCTACGACCACAGCTTGGTCGACAAAGCCGCCGAACGCATTGTTGAGACCGCGCGGCGATCCGGCGCACAGGTTTCCGGACCCGTGCCGCTCCCGACGGAAAAGGAGATCATAACGATCCTGCGCGCGGTACACAAGTATAAGGACAGCCGTGAGCAATTTGAGCAACGCACGCATAAACGCCTGATTGACATCCTGCGGCCGTCGGCAAAAACGGTGGAATCACTTTCCGGGCTGGAATTGCCTGCGGGCGTGGAAATCGAAATCAAGCTTTAAATCTTTATTTATGGAACCGCTGGAAGCGGGTTCCCGGGATCCGGGAGGTCATGTTGGCGCAGCCGCCAACCAATAACCTAAAGAGGAGGAAACACAGCAATGGAAAAGGCGCTTATCGGCAAAAAGCTGGGCATGACACAGGTGTTTGACGAAAAAGGGAATGTTGTTCCGGTGACGGTTATCGAAGCGGGTCCCTGCCCCGTGGTGCAGTGCAAGCGCAGGGAAAGCGACGGTTACGAAGCGGTGCAGCTCGGTTTTGGGGAAATCAAGGTCAACCGCGTCACCAAGCCCCTGCAAGGTCATTTTGCAAAGTATGGCGTGGCTCCCAAGCGCACGCTGCGCGAGTTTGCCTTGGGTCAGCAAGATCTCAAGACGGGCGATATCCTCAAGGCAGACGTCTTCGGCGCGGGTGACCGCGTGGACGTTGTTGGCACCAGCAAGGGCAAGGGAACCGCAGGCGCGATCAAGCGCTGGAATTTTTCCCGGCTCAAGGAAACCCACGGCACAGGACCCGTTCACCGGCACGCTGGCTCCCTCGGCGCGTGCAGCACCCCTTCCCGCGTATATAAAGGAAAGAAGATGGCGGGGCGTTTGGGGCATGAGCGTGTGACGGTGCAAAACCTCACCGTTGTGAAGGTCGATGCGGAAAACAACCTCCTTGCGGTCAAGGGCGCGGTGCCCGGTCCAAAGGGCGGCATCGTCCTGATTTCCGCAAGCATCAAAGCATAGGAAAGGAGTGCGAAGAATTATGCCAAACGTAAATGTTTACGACGCGGCCGGCGAGAAACTGGAAGAGCTGGAACTCAGCGAGGCTGTGTTCGGTATTGTGCCGCACGTGCCTTCCATGCACCTTTGTGTGCGCCAGTACCTTGCAAACCAGCGCCAGGGGACGCAATCCACCCTGACCCGCGGCGAGGTGCGCGGCGGCGGCAAAAAGCCGTGGCGGCAAAAGGGTTCCGGGCGCGCCAGGCAGGGTTCCATCCGTTCCCCGCAATGGACGCACGGCGGTGTGGCGCTGGGCCCAAAGCCGCGCGATTACGGGTTTTCGGTCAACAGGAAGGTGCGCCGCCTTGCGATGAAGAGCGCCCTTTCTTCCAAGGTGAAGGACGAGGAGCTTACCGTACTCAGCGATCTGCCGCTCGCGCAGATTAAAACAAAGGAAGTCGCCAAGGCGCTTTCCGCGCTGGGTGCGGGCAAAAAGACGCTGATCGTCCTGCCCGAAAAGAACGATACCGTCTATTTCAGCGCACGCAACATTGCGGGCGTCAAGGTTTCCCCGGTCAATAATCTGACAGTGTATGACATCCTG
>JAISQZ010000102.1 GCA_031273905.1 Oscillospiraceae bacterium
CGGCAAGCTGACGCTCTATCTGCTCACGGTGCTGAAAATGAATAAGAAGTTCCTGACCCCGCTGCTGTTCTTCGGGCGGATCTGGGACGGCGTGAACGACCTGATTATGGGGACGCTCATCGACAGCACACGCGGGCGCTTCGGCAAATTTCGCCCCTGGATTGCGCTGGGCGCATTCACCAACGCGCTGGTGACCGTGGCGCTCTTTGGCAGACCGGCGGCGCTTGCGGCGCATCCGCTGCAATCCATGTGCTATATCGCGCTGTTCTATCTGCTGTGGGATTTGACCTATACCATGGCGGACGTCAGCTATTACGCAATGATCCCCGCGCTTTCCTCCTCTCCCCGGGAACGCGACCAGCTTTCGATGCTCCCGCGCATTTTTTCCGGCGCGGTCGGCATCGCGACGGCGTTCATCATGACGCTCATTGACCGCTTCGGCGGGGCGGCGCCCGGGGTGGCAGCGACCGCGCCGCAGCGCACCGTCGGCTTTTTCCGCTATGCGCTGCTGACCTCCGGGATTTATATCCTGACCTCCCTTTACAGCGCGGCGCTGGTGAAGGAGCCTGGTATCCGGCGGCGCGCGGCGGCCGGCGGGGAATTAAAAAGCCGCGTCACGCTGCGCAAGGCGGTATCCATTCTGCTGGGGAACCGGCAGGCGCTGGTGATCGCGGGCGTGATGCTGCTCTTTAACCTGGCGTGCAACCTGACCAACGGCGTTGCGCAGTATTACTTCCTTTTTGTAGTGAAAAACACCACGCAGCTCGGCTTTTTCGGCACCCTGCTGGGCGCTGCGCAGGCGGTGGGGCTGTTTGCGTTTCCGGTGCTCAGCCGGCTGCTGGGCAGACCGAGGGTTTACACCGCTTCCCTGCTGCTCCCCTGCGCGGGCTATGCCCTGATGGCGGCGGCGAACCTGCTGAGACCCGGGGAATTCCTCCCCCTTGCCGCAAGCGCCTTTGCCGCGTTTATCGGCTACGGCTCCATGTCCGTCATGCAAAGTGTGATGCTTGCCGACGCTGTGGATTACGGCGAATACCAGACCGGGGAGCGCAACGAGGGCGTGGTATTTTCGATGCTTACGATGCTTAGCAAGCTTGCGGGGGCTTTTTGCGAGCTGATCACGATGCTGGTTTTCTTTGTGGTCAGGTTCGGCGGCGAGGACGCCACGGAAGCCACCTCCGCCGCGGTGAAGGGCATTTCGTTTTTGATGTATGTCCTCCCGCCCGTGGCGCTGCTTTGCGCGTTGCTGTTTTATAAACGCGGGTTTAAGCTCAGCCCGGCGTTTATGGCGCAGGTGAACGGGGAACTGGAGCAACGGCGCAAAGCGCGGCAAGGCGACTGAAAGCAAGGAACCGCAGGAACGCGCCCGGCTTTTTTCAGACCGGCTCTGATGTAAAGAAAAACGCCGAGCCTCTCCCGGCACGGCGTCCTGTTTATTTATTTTGAGACTGACAGCCTTGTCCTCCGCCGTTCATCCCATTCGCCGCCAAGCGTCGCCCCACAGCTTAAAGACCGGGAAATCGCTTTGAATGCTGGAAAATCCAATGGCCTCCACCCCATCCCTCCAGTCGTTACGCGCGTTGTAATACAGCCGCAGGGCATCGCCAAAACGCACGAGATCCAACTGGTAAACAAACGCCGCCTTCCACCCTTCACCCGCAGGCGGAAGCATCGGGTTAAAGGGCGCTTCTTCCCAGACAATGCCGTCGCTGCTGCGTATCAGGTTGATTGCAGAGTGATGATATCCGTTTTCATCATTGTAAATGGAGTTATATAAGCCGATAAGACCCTCCGGCGATCCAAACACCTTGAGCGCTCCCGCCCCGAAGTTGCGGTGCGCAAGCGCCGCGTCCGGCGCAATAACGGGTGCGCCATACTTTTTGAAGGGACCAAGCGGAGAGGACGCCTCTGCGAAAGTAACGTATTTTGGTTCCTCGTATCCGCATTTTTCAAGCATGACCGTGCCGGCGCTATAATATAATCTGTATTTATCCTCAGCCAGCTTTACCATGCAGGGGCAGCGCGCTTCGATGGATTCATAGCAAATATCCATGTGCTCCCGCTCGAACGGCAGTTCAGGAAAAAGCAGATAAACCGGTTCGCTCCAATGCGCCAAATCCTTGCTGGTTCGCGCACACACAAAGTTGTTGCAGTGGTGTTCCGCCCGTTCTTCTTCGGAAGATATCGCGGTGTAATAGAGAATCCATTCACCTTTGTCAAAAAACAGGCTGGAAGCGCTCACAGGCCACTGCCATTTTTGCAGGCAGGACCAATGAATGCCATCCGCTGATGTGTGGTGCTGAAAATAGGGAGTGAAGTGGGCGCCATAAAAACTATGCATAAAAGCGTGCCACTGCGTGTCCAGTTCCCCGGGGGTCAGGATCTGTGGTTCTCCCAGAATGAAGCCTTCCGTCTGCCGGATAACGGGGTTTTCCGGCGCGTCCCTCCAGTTTTCTGCTTGCCAATTTGGGAATTTCATGGTCATGACCATCCTTTCGAGCTTTCAGCAAATAAATAATAGCACAAAACGGCTATCATTGCAAGCCATCTTTTGCATAAGTCGGCGGCGTGACGGTCGGCACATAGTCATGCCCCAAGGCTTCTGTACAGTCATTCACAATAACCGCGCCATGCCCGGATTTTTGTGAAAAAGCAAGGGACGTTTCAAATAATCAAAAACCGCACAGACTACAAAAGCGGAGGACAGCGCCCCGGCTGTGATTTCCAAACGCAAAAACAAAGAAAACAAAACAAAAGAAAAAATGAGATTTCATGAGAAAATAAGCTTTTATGAAGGGATATTCTGCAAAATCGAACCATAGATCTGAAAAAAACAGAAAAATTTCCGCTTGACAGCGCAGGAAAAGCGTGCTAAGATAAAAACACGAAGGTCAAAGACAGTCAAAATCAAAATTTGCGGAAATGGGAGACTTTGGATGAACATCAGCAGCACAATCGCGCAAATGATCCTGGAAATGCTTGAGGAGGGCGGGGACGCGGAAATCCAGCGCAATGTGCTTGCGCAAAGCATCGGCTGCGTGCCAAGCCAGATCAATTATGTGATTGCTTCACGGTTTTCGCCGGAGCAGGGCTACATTGTGGAAAGCCGACGCGGCGGCGGGGGCTATATCCGTATCCGCCGGGTGCGCCTGGAGGGGCAGGCGGCGTTCATGCAGCTGATCAACGCCATCGGCCGCCGGCTTGACGAGGGCACCTGCCGCGCCCACACGTCGAACCTGGCCGCCAACGGATTTTTGAGCGCGGAGGCGGCGCTGCTGCTGCTTGCCGCGACCTCGGAAGCGGCGCTGCGGGGCATCCCGGTGGAATGGCGCGAAACCGCCCGGGCAGGGATCTTCAAGCAGCAGCTGCTTGCGGCGAATGAGCAATACAGCGCCAGACCGTAGCCGGCAAGCGAAGATGGAGAGGAAGGGAGTATTTTATCATGTTATGCGAACAATGCAAACAAAGGGAGGCGACCACCCATGTGCGCCGGGTGGTCAACGGTGAGGCGGAGGAATTCCACCTTTGCGCCGCCTGCGCCGGGGAAGCCGGCTTGCACGCACCGGGGATACCGGAATTCGGGCTGCACCTGAGCGAGCTGTTCGGCGGATTTTTGGGCAACAGCTTTGCCCAGGGGGCATCCGCCGCGCCGCCGCCCACCGGGCAGCGATGCGCGTTTTGCGGCTGTTCCCTGCAGGAAATTGCCCGCAGCGGGCAGGCAGGCTGCGCACAGTGCTACCAAACCTTTCGGGAGCAGCTGCAACCGTCGCTCAAGCGGATCCACGGGGCGTTGCAGCACACCGGCAAGCGCCCGGCCGCGCCTTCCGAAGCGCAGCGGCGCGAGGAGCGGCTGCGCCATCTGCGCGAAAAGATCGCCGCCGCCGTTGCGGAGGAGCGCTATGAGGAGGCCGCAAGGCTGCGCGATGAAATCAAGGGCTTGGAGGAAGGGGGCGCTGCGCAATGAAAACAGGAAAATGGTATGAAACGATGGGGAATGAGGGCGATGTGGCATTCAGCACACGGGTGCGCTTGGCGCGTAACCTTGCCCAATTTCCTTTCCCTGCGCGGCTCGACGAAGCGGGACGCCGCCGCGTAACCGCACAGGCGCAGACCGCGTTGCAGGAGCTTCTGCCGGAGCTGCGTTTTATTGACATGGCGCAATTGCCGCGCACACAGGCGCTTTCATTGGCGGAGCGTTGGCTGATTAGCCCCGCGTTTGCGCAGGGCAAGCCCGGCGGCGCGTTGCTGCTCAACCCGGAAGAAACCGTAAGCATTATGCTGTGCGAGGAGGATCACATCCGCTTGCAGGTGCTGCAAGCGGGGCTTGCGCTGCAAGAGGCTTACCGCATCGCCGATCAAATTGACAGCGCCCTGGGCGCAAGGCTTTCCCTGGCCTTTGATGAGCAACTGGGTTACCTGACGCAATGCCCCACCAATCTTGGCACGGCAATGCGCGCTTCCGTGGAGCTGCATCTGCCGGCGCTCACGGCGCTTGGGCGCGTGGCGCGTTTGGGGGAGGGCATTTCAAAGCTGGGCCTGACCATCCGCGGCACGCACGGGGAGGGCAGTGAAGCGCAGGGGGCGCTCTATCAGCTAAGCAACCAGATCACCCTGGGAATTACAGAGGAGGCCGCGCTGGAAAATCTTCAGGCGATCACCCTGCAAATTGCGGAGCAGGAACGGCGGGCGGCGGCGGAGCTGCTCCGTCAGCCGCAGGCGGAGGATCAGGTTTGGCGGGCATATGGGATTTTGCAGAGCGCACGGCGCATGGAAAGCCAGGAGGCGCTGCGGCTGCTTTCGCTGGTGCGCATGGGCGCGGTGCGCGGGCTGCTGCCTGTGAAAAAGGAGGCTGTCCACGCCCTGCTGCCGTTGATCCAGCCCGCGACGCTCAGCTTGCAAAACGCAGCGGGGGAACAGCCTGCGGCGCAGGACCGGGATGCACTGCGGGCCGCGGTGATACGGGAACGGCTGGCGGCATCCGGCAGTAAAATCTAATACAATGTACAGAAAGGACTGATAGCCATGTCGGCATACCGTTTTAAAGGCTTTACGGAAAAAGCGAACGAAGCCATGAATTTTGCCATCCAGGGCGCTGAAAGCATGGGGCACACCTTTATTGGCAGCGAGCATTTGCTGCTGGGCCTGCTGCGGCAGGAGGAGGGCGTCGCTTATGCGGTGCTTTCCGCGCGAAAGGTCAGTGAGCGGCGCATGGAGGAAGCGATCAGGAACAATTACACCATTGGCACGCCGACGGTGCTTTCGCCTGCGGACTTTACCCCCCGAACAAAGCATGTGGTGGAATCCGCCCTGGTGCTGGCGCACGCCAGCGCCTCCATCGCCGGCACGGAGCACCTGCTGCTGGCACTTTTGCAGGAGCGCGGCAGCGCCGCGAACACCCTGCTTGCCCAGCAGAATGTGGCGCCGCAGGATCTGATCAATGATCTGGCGCGCGCGATGAAGGGCGGAAAGCCGGACGCTGCCCCCGGGTACGGGGGCGCGGCCGCAACGCCCACGCTGGAGCAGTTTGGGCGGGACATGACGAAGCTGGCGCGGGAGCAGCGCATTGACCCCGTAATTGGGCGGGATACGGAGATTGCGCGGGTGATGCAGATTTTGTGCCGCAGGACGAAGAACAATCCTGTGCTGATCGGGGAACCCGGAGTGGGCAAAACCGCTGTGGCGGAAGGGCTTGCGCTGCGCATCGCTTCGGGCGAGGTGCCGGAGCTGCTGCGCGGCAAGCGCGTGTTTTCGCTGGATCTGACGGGCATGGTCGCCGGAACAAAATACCGCGGCGATTTTGAGGAACGCATCAAAACGGCAATCGATGAGGTGCAAAAGTCACAGGACGTGATTTTGTTCATTGACGAGCTGCATACGCTCATCGGCGCAGGTGCGGCGGAGGGCGCGACGGACGCGGCGAACATCCTTAAGCCTTCCCTTGCCCGCGGCGAAATGCAGGTGATCGGCGCAACCACGCTGGAGGAATACCGCAAGCACATCGAAAAGGACGCGGCGCTGGCGCGGCGCTTCCAGCCGGTGACGGTGGAGGAGCCAAGCGAAAGCGAAAGCATAGAGATTCTGCGCGGTCTGCGGGATAAATATGAGGCGCACCACAAAATCCGCATCACAGAGGAAGCGATTCAGGCGGCGGTGAAGCTTTCCGCACGCTACATCGGCGACCGTTTTTTGCCGGATAAGGCAATTGACCTCATCGACGAGGCGGCCTCCCGCGAGCGCCTGCAGGCATATACCGCGCCGGAAAGCGTGAAGCGGCTGGAGGAACGCCTACGCGAGCTGGAGGGCGAAAAAAGCGCCGCCGCGCAAGCGGAGGACTATGAACGCGCCGCCGCGCTGCGCGATGAGGAAAAGAACCTCCAGCAGGAACTGGAAGCAAGCAAGACCGCCTGGCGCGAGGAAAGCGGCAACGGCGCGGGCGAGGTGACGGCGGAGGAGGTTGCCGAAATCGTTTCGCAGTGGACGGGCATCCCTGCGCGGCAAATGACGCAGGAGGAAAGCGAGCGGCTTTTGCATATGGAAGAGGAGCTGCACCAGCGGATTGTGGGGCAGGACGAAGCGGTGCGGGCGGTTTCCAAGGCGATCCGCCGCGGACGCGCGGGGCTGAAGGATCCCAAACGCCCCACCGGCTCCTTCCTCTTTTTGGGCCCCACCGGCGTTGGAAAGACAGAACTGTGCAAAGCGCTGGCGGCTTCCATGTTCGGCGACGAAAACGCCATGATCCGCCTGGATATGAGCGAATACATGGAAAAGCACACGGTTTCGCGCCTGGTGGGTTCGCCGCCCGGCTATGTGGGCTACGACGAGGGCGGGCAATTGACCGAACAGCTTCGCCGCAAGCCTTATTGCGTGGTGCTCTTTGACGAGATCGAAAAGGCGCACCCGGACGTCTTCCACATCCTGCTGCAAATCCTGGAGGACGGCCGCCTGACCGACGCGCAGGGGCGCACGGTGGATTTTAAGAACAGCATCGTGATTATGACCTCCAACCTGGGCGCGAAGCTGATCACCAAGCCCGGCGCGGGCATTGGTTTTTCGTTCGGGGATACGCAGGAGGGCGTGCAAAGCCAGCAGCGGATCAAGGATGCCGTAATGGGCGAGATCAAAAAGACATTGCGCCCGGAATTTCTCAACCGCATCGATGAGATCATTGTCTTTCATCAGTTGGATCAGGCACAGATTCTGCAAATCAGCCGCCGCATGTTGGAGCAGGTGGCAAAGCGGTTGCAGGAACACGCCGTGACCGTGCGCTTTGACGAGGGCGTAGCCGAGCGCATGGCAAAGGCGGGCTTTGACCCGGTCTTCGGCGCACGGCCGCTGCGCAGGGCGATCCAAACCCAGGCGGAGGATCTGCTCAGCGAAAAATTGCTGGAAGGGGAAATTCGCCCCGGCGGCAGCTACCTTGTTCTTGCGGACGCGGAGGGGCTGCGCGTGGAAAAATCCGATGCCGTCGCGGCGGAAGGGTGACAGGCGCAGCAGGGGCATCTGCTATTTTGCAAAAAAAAACGAGCAAACAAATGCGTGCGGCGAAAGGGAAAAAGAGAACGCGGAGCGGCAAGCAGAAAACGCGTACAAAAGAGAGACCCGAAGGGCCTCTCTTTATGCTTTATGCGTGGGAAGCAAGCGCTTTCTTTGGCGCTTGATTGCTCTCGTTTTGCGCGTTAGTATGAAGCAACACCGCCCACAGCGCGGGCATTCCCAGCCAGGGGATACGCAGGCGCACAACGCCGGTCACATCCTCATAAGGCACAGGGGGATCTGTGCTCGTGTTGGCAACGCCTTTGGTCGCCAGCATACGCCGCGCGGTGTCAATCCCCACCACGCGGTGGGTGACCACGGTCTTTTCCGCCGCGCCCGCAAGGTAATAGGCAACATCGTCGCCTATCCCGATTTTTTCGGGCGCGACCGGCACAATCACCAGCAGCGAACCAACAGGCAAATCCGGCTCCATGCTGCCGGTGAGCACCGCGCGCAGCTGCACGCCCGCAAGCTTGCAAACCGCAGCCGCCACCGCCACAAGCGCCAGCAAAGCAATCAGCCCTGTGGCAATCCTGCCGCTTTTGCGCGACCGCGCAGGCGTGTTCGGGAAGGCGTTAAAAAATTCAATATCTAGGTTTTCCAGTGGCTGCACCATAGCCCTCCGTTCCCGCGGTATATCCAAGGTCACGGTTTTGCGCCGCCGCGCGGTTCCACTGCGCGGCATTTTCCCAAGGCTCCGCCGACGGGCGCGGTTGCGGCTGCGGTGCAGGCATGGGCATGGGCATGGGCGCCGGTGCGGGTGCTTGCGCGTAAGGCGGCGGCGGCGTCGGCGACCCGAAAGCGTTGCCGCCGCGCAGCCGCTGCGCCTCATATTTTGCCTGCTCCAGGATCTGCTGGCGCATCAGCTGGGCATCCACCAAAGCTTGCCCGACCGCCAGCAGCTTCGCCTGGTATTCGGCGGCATCCTGCGGCGCTTCGTTCCTGCGGGGTTCATTTTCCAACCGCGCACAGCGCGTGCGCAGTTCCTGAATTTCCGCTTCCTGCGCTTGGTACTGCTGATAAAGCTCCTGATACGCCGCGCGGATTTTCTCAATATAAGCATCCACCTGCTCGCGGTTATAGCCGCCTTTTTTCGATTCCACTAAAAAATCCATTTTTCTTCCTCATTTATCTTCCCTTGGCATTTCATCCACTGACACAACATCATTTTAGCGCACGAAAATCCTTTTGTCAACGAAAACGCGCCTGTTTTTTCCAAAGAAAGTGCGCTTTTCACAGGATTCCCGCAGGCATCCCCTGATCATGCCAAAGTTCCGCCGCGTTTTTGGGGAAAACCGGAAGCCGGGCAAGCGCATAACCGCCCCCGGCAATGCATAAGGATGGACAAAAACCATGGGCTTGAGGAGGGGGAGCGGGATGAAGCGTTGCGTCCGTGCCGCGCTGGCGCTGCTTTTGTTCGGGTTGGCGGCACTGCCGCTTAGCGCCTGCGCCCGGCAGGAATGGCAGGATCTCCTGCTTTTCTGCGAAGCCTACAGTGCGCTGGCGCAGGCGGAGGAGCCGCTCACAGCGGAGGACTTCAGCGCCCAGCTGCATTCCAGCGCCGCCGTGCGCTACCAATGCTATCTTCGCGAGGATCAACTGCTTACGGTTGAAACGCTGCCCAACGGACGCATTCACACGCTTTCGCTCACAGGGCTGCCGGAGGGGAGCCAGACAAAATACCAGGATGCGGCACAGCGGTTGCTGATCGCCTTTTCCGGCGTGACACCGGATTTGGCGGCACGGCTGCTTCACGCGGCGGAGGCGGGCAAGGATGCCGTGCCAAGCCTTCGGACGGCGGAGGAAAACGGTCTGCGGCTTTCCTATTGCGCAAACGGCGCGGGGCGCTACCTGCTGCTCAGCCGTGTGCGCCTGCTGCCGCAAACGGAGCCGCGCCTGACGCTGCGGGAAAGCACGGCGGCGACTGATACGATTCCGCAATAAAAATACGGGCAATTTTTTCGGCTGGTTTTCGGTGCATCACAAGAAAATTTGACAGTGCCTGGGCGCGAAATCCGCAAAAAGAGAGCGTCCGGCGGCAGCGGCAACACGCCCCGAAAGAGGCCTGATTACAAAAACACGCTCTGGGAGGGAACACAATGGATTGGCACAGCCTTAGCCCGGCGCAGGCACTGCAAGCGCTTGCCGTCAAGGAGGAACAGGGTCTGCAGGAAGCGCTTGCAAGGCAGCGCCTGAGCAAGGAGGGTCCCAACCGGCTGGCGCAAAGAAAGAAAAAGCGCTGGCTGCTGCGCTTCCTCGCGCAATTCAAGGATTTTATGGTTCTTGCGCTGCTGGCGGCGGCAGCTGTTTCCGCAGCGGCGGCGGCGCTGCACGGCAGCGGCGATTTTTTGGATTCCATCATCATCGTCGCCATCGTGGCGGTGAACGCCTTTGTGGGCGTGCTGCAGGAGGGCAAGGCCGAAAAAGCGCTGGAAGCGCTGCGCAGGCTTTCCGCGCCCACTGCGCAGGTGCTGCGCGGCGGGCGGCAAAAGCGCATCCCGGCGGAGGAGGTGGTGCGCGGGGACATCCTTTTGCTCAAGGCGGGCGATCTTGTCGCGGCGGACGCGCGCCTGCTGGAGGCCACGCAGCTGAGCACCCAGGAAAGCGCACTGACAGGGGAATCCATGCCCTGCAAAAAGGAGGCCGGCCTTGTTTTGCCGCAGGCAACCGCGCTTGGCGACCAAAAAAACATGCTCCTCTCCTCCACCGTAGTGCTCACCGGGCACGGCAAGGCGGTGGTGACCGCCACGGGCATGGAAACCCAGGTGGGAAAAATCGCGGGGCTGCTGCGCCGGGAGGAAGCGCCGCAGACCCCCTTGCAAAAGCGGCTGGAAAGGGTTGGAAAGCAGCTTGGCATCGGCGCGATGGCAGTCAGCGCGGTTGTGTTTTTGCTGGGCTTCCTCCAGCGGCTTCCCCTCCTGGAAAGCTTTATGCTTTCAGTCAGCCTAGCGGTGGCGGCGATCCCGGAGGGACTGCCCGCGATGGTGACGGTGGTGTTGAGCCTCGGCGTGCAGCGCATGGCAAAAGCAAACGCGATCGTCCGCCGCCTGCCCACGGTGGAAACCCTGGGCTGCGCCAGCGTCATCTGCTCTGATAAAACCGGAACCCTTACGCAAAACAAAATGACCGTCACCCAGCTGCGCGGCGCCGGCGCTGCGCTTGCCCCCAACGAAGCGGCGGGGCAAAAGCTCCTGCGCCTGGCGGCGCTGTGCTGCAACGCCTCCATTCAGGGAGCGGGCAAGCGGCAGGCCCTGCTCGGCGCACCGACGGAAACCGCCATCGTGGAAGCCGCCGCCGGGCAGCGCATTGACGTGATGCAGGATCGGCAGCGCTTCCCGCGCCTGCACGAGCAGCCCTTTGATTCCGGCAGAAAGCGCATGGCTGTGATATGCCGTTTTCCCGAAACCGGAAAGGACGCGCCCCTGCACGGCAAATGGATGATCGTTAAGGGTGCGCCGGACATCCTGCTGCGCCGCTGCGAAAGCGCGACGCTGGGCGGACAGACCGTCGCCTTAAGCGAGGAGCTGCGCGGCAAAATCCTTGCCCAAAACGAGGCAATGGCGGCGCAGGCGCTGCGCGTGCTTGCCGTTGCCATTAAGGAGGCGGGCGCGGCAGGCGCGGGCGACGGCGCACTCACCTTTGTAGGGCTGCTCGGGATGAACGACCCGCCGCGCAAGGAAGCCAAGGCGGCGGTGAAGCTCTGCAAAAAAGCGGGCATCACGCCCATCATGATCACCGGCGATCATGTGACCACCGCCAACGCCATTGCCCGGGAGCTTGGCATCCTGGAAGACGGCGCCGCGCAATCAATCACCGGGCAGCAGCTGGATCGCCTGGACGACGAAGCCCTGACCCGGCGCCTGGGCGGCTGCCGCGTTTTTGCCCGGGTGACGCCGGAACACAAGATGCGCATTGTGAAGGCGCTGCGTGCGATGGGGCATGTGGTCGCCATGACCGGCGACGGCGTCAACGACGCGCCGGCGCTCATGGCGGCGGATATCGGCTGCGCAATGGGCTGCAGCGGCACAGAGGTGGCCAAGGGCGTTTCGGACATGATCCTGACGGATGACAACTTCGCAACAATCGTCCACGCGGTGGAGCAGGGACGGAGCATCTATAACAACATCAAAAAAGCCGTGCATTTTTTGATCAGCAGCAACATCGGTGAAATTGTTGCGGTCTTCTTCGCCTCCCTCCTCCGGATGCCCGCGCCCCTGCTGCCCATTCAACTGCTCTGGGTCAATGTGGTGACGGATTCCGCCCCCGCTATCGCGCTGGGCACGGAACCGGCGGAGCCGCAGCTGATGGAAGAGCCGCCCAAGCCCGTGGAACAGCATTTTTTCAACGGTGCGCTGGGCTTCCACATGGCGGTGGAGGGCTTGCTCATGGGCGCGGTAACGCTGCTGGCCTTTGTGCTGGGGCGGCGCGTGTTCGGCGGCTTTGATGATATCGCGCTTGGGCGCACGATGGCATTTTCTGTGCTGAGCTTTGTGGAAATCGCCCACGCCAGCAATATGCGCTCGGAACGCTCCCTGCTTTGCGTCGGTCCGTTTTCCAACCCCCGCATGAACTTCGCCAACCTTCTCTGTGTTGGCTTGCAGGTGGCGGTGGTGTTGTTTGAACCGCTTTGCGGCGTTTTCGGCACTGTGCCGCTCGACGCGGGGCAGTGGATGGCTGTGGCAGGGCTTTCCGCAATCCCGACTGCCGTGATTGAAATTGAAAAGCGCGGCGCGTCGCTCAAACGGCGGAGAAAAAAAGCAGGCCGCGCCGTTCGCAGCCCGGTCTCCTGACCGTGCGGGCGGACCTCCAGCCCAAAAAAACAAGCGGGAGCCGCACATGCGCGGTTCCCGCTTGTTTGCCCTGTTTTCAGTCAAACTGTGTCAGAATCTGCTGACATAACCGTTCGTGTCCAGCTTCCGGCTTTTAGTATTCCGCAAGCAAAGCCATACCACACGACGCAGGCGACGGCTTACTCCTCCACTCCCTGGACAAAATCAGTGAAGCCGACCTTGAACACACCGTTGGAAGATACTTTATACAACACAACAACCGCCGCATCCTGCTCCAAGATGCAATAGCACGCGCTGCCACGATAAAGCATACCGATTTTGGTCGTCAGTTTACTGTCCGCATAAATGACCAATTCCTTGCCAGACGTATTTACAAACCGTTTCAATCCTTTTGACCTCCTTTGTGCGCTGATACTTCTTGAAGCATAGCACAAGCTGTCCTACAAAAGCGTAGTATTGGTATACATTATAACACTTTCCATTAATAAATCAAGTACTTTTTCAAGGTTTTTTAAAATTTTTTCGCAGTTTTGTTCCATAATAAGGTGAAAAATTAATGAAACTCGGCAAATACTGGGTTATTTATCCGCAAAATGGGAATTCCATGTATATTCCTTTTTGGAACACTATCCGCCGTAGCCCACGCCGCGCGTCAGCGCGGTAAGCAACTGCCATGTTGCGCAGCCCGCCATTCCATCCGCGGTCAGTCCGTTCACCGCCTGAAAGAGGTTGAGCGCTTCATTCGTTTCGATGCCGAAAATGCCGTCTATTTCTATCCCGGCGCCCTCCGCCGTGTTGAGCGCGTCCTGCAAAATGCAGACGTAAACCCCGATGCTGCCCATGCGCAGGAGCGGGTAACCGCCGCCGGGGCAAACCGGGGGCAGCGTGCGCAGATCCATATGCACCCATGCCGGCGCAAGGGGAGCGGGTTCCACATAGGTCCAAAGCCCGCTCCCCTCCGCCAGCGCCCGCAGCGCCTCCCGCCGCTGGGAACTGAGGTTCTGCGCACAGTCGAAGGCCGTCCCCGCGTAATGCTGGCTCTGATAGGAATGCCCGCCCTCCCAGATGCGCCGGAAAGCATAGGGCAAATAGATCGGTTCCCCCCAAAGCCGGCGGGTGGTCACCCAGGCCGCCATCACATCGGAACGCGTCCAAAGCAGGGGGCTTTGCGATGTGCCGCGAAATTCCCCCACCAGCAAAGAGGCATCCGCATAAGGCATGGCTTCGCGCAGACCCAGCTCAAAGCGCTCCATGCGGTTTGCTCTTGTGTTATGCACCAAAACGGTCAAGGTGCTGCTCCCCCTTTCCTTTGTTAAGCGCCGCCTCAACAGCATATGCCGGCGCGGGCCGCCACTATGCCTTGCGGGGTGCGTGCGCACTTTCTTTTTTTTCCAGCTATCTTTTCTGTGGCGCAGGGGAATGCTAGCTAACGAGGTGAACCAAGCTGTGAAAGCAAACAAAGAACAATACAAGCGGATGGTGGCGCAGGCGACGCCGCCCGGCAAGCACTTGAAAAACTGGCTGCTGAGCTTCACGACCGGCGGTTTGATCTGCGCCTTTGGCGAAGGCCTGTTTTGGGGCTTCGGCGCTTTTGGTTTTTCGGAGGAGGAACAGCGCGCGCTGGTGCCGGTGACGCTGATTTTTCTCACCGCGATTGCCACCGCCGCCGGCATTTTCGACAAGCTCGCAAAGCACGCGGGCGCGGGCACCGGTGTGCCGATTACAGGCTTTGCCAACGCCATCGTCTCCCCCGCCATGGAGCACCGCAGCGAGGGGCATATTCTTGGCACCGGCGCAAACCTTTTCCGGCTTGCCGGGCCGGTGCTGACCTACGGCAGCGCGGTCTGTGTGCTTTATGGCTTGATCTATTATTTCTTTTTTAACGGGAGGTAATGCGCTATGGCAAGGCGCTTGGGACAGTTCAGCCTGGAGCTGCCCTCACGGCCCGCCGTGCTGGACCGCGCGGCGCTGGGCGGAAAGACCGAAGGGGAAGGCCCCCTGGGGGCGCAGTTTGACGAGATTTTTCCGGAAGCAAAGCTGGGGGAGGAAAACTGGGAGCAGGCGGAGGCGCATCTGCTGCAAAGCGCCATCCGCCGCGCTTTGGCAAAGGCGCATTGCGCGGAAGGGGAGATCGGGC
This sequence comes from Oscillospiraceae bacterium, assembly GCA_031273905.1. Classification (GTDB taxonomy): domain Bacteria; phylum Bacillota; class Clostridia; order Oscillospirales; family Acutalibacteraceae; genus WRMQ01. The sequence continues at coordinate 14,461 of JAISQZ010000102.1, forward strand.
TGCTCTTTGGCGGCGACCTGCTCAACCAATGCATCGCCACAGGCTTTGCGCTGCGGGCGCTTGGTATCCCGCTCGCCGGGCTTTACGGTGCTTGCTCCACCTTTGCGCTTTCCGCCGCGCTGGCGGCTTTGGCGCTGGACGGCGGCGGTTTCACGAAGGTTATGGCAGCGGCTTCCTCGCATTTTTGCGCGGCGGAAAAGCAGTTTCGCTTCCCGCTGGAATACGGCGGGCAAGCGCCGCCCAGCGCCCAGCGCACGGCAACCGCCGCCGCCGCGTTGCTGCTCGGCGGCGGGGCAACGGAGGGTTCCCGTGTGCGCGTCAGCTGCGTGATCTTTGGGCGCGTGCGCGATTTGGGGGTCAGTGACGCCAACGAGATGGGCGCCGCCATGGCGCCCGCCG
>JAISQZ010000204.1 GCA_031273905.1 Oscillospiraceae bacterium
CTGGGAAAAATCAGGGCACAAAACAGAAAACTGCAAAAAATGTCGAAATAAAATTCTTCTGATCCCCCAAATTTTTCAAAAAAGGGCTTGACAAACGCTAAAAAACGTGTATAATAGACACGGGTAGAGTGTTTCCAACAATTACATGAGGTAAGTTGTGGGTCAATTTTTTCCTCGAAATTCCATCGTCTAGTATGTTACTCGACGAAAAGCCTCGTACCCATTATATCATCCTATTCCATACTATGCGAGGTTCTGTCATTTAGCACAGAAACTTCTTCGAGCAAAATTTTTGTATAAAAATTTTAGGCTACCCTGTGCGGGTAGCCCTTGTGTGTTTTGAGCAAGCAAAAAACTTTCCCTTGCTTTTTGCGCCAGAATAGAGTATACTATGGAAGAAGGGGGTGGTCGCCTATGCAGGAGATTCTCACTGTGCGCACGGACGTGGTGTTCCGCAGACTTTTCGGCACAGAAAACAACATCAAATTTCTGAAAGATTTTTTGCAAGCGGTGCTTGCCTTCGACGATCAAGAATTCGTTGGCCTGAAAATCACCGACCCGCACCAGTTGCCGGATACCCCAAAGGGCAAACTCAGCATTCTAGACGTGAAAGTGATCACCGCCAGCGGCAAGCATTTAAACGTGGAGCTTCAAGTGCTCCAAAATCCGGAAATGAAGAGCCGCATCACCTATTATCTCTCAAAAATGGTGACAGAGCAGCTCAGCAGCGGCAAGCACTATGACGAGCTAAAGCGTTCAATTTGCATTGTTGTGACAAATTTTAACATCATCAAAGAAACAGAACAGTATCACACAATTTTTCGTATGCTGGAGCAGAATGAACATTTTGTGTTCAACGATTTGACCGAAATTCAAGTGTTAGATTTAACAAAAATCCCCGCAAGTGTGAGTGATGAACTGACCAATTGGATGCGGTTCATCAAAGCCGAAAAGAAGGAGGAGTTTGAAGTGGCAGCGCAAGCAAGCCCTGTAATCCAGGAGGCCTACGCCTATTTAGTGGAACTCAGTGCGGACGAAAAAGTTCGTCTGATTGCCGAAGAAGAGCTCAAAATGCAGCGGGATGAGTATGCCCGCATGACGGGTTCCAGGCGGGAGGGCGAGGCTATTGGTATGGCCAAAGGTAAAGCCGAGGGCAAAGCTGAGATTGTCCGCAACATGGCATACCGTGGCATGGCCGTTACCGATATCGTTGATATGACAGGATTGGATGCAACCCAGGTCGATGAAATTCTGCAAGGCATCGCTGAGCAATAAAAACAACCAGCCGGTTACACTTTCAGGCGAACCCCCCCTTTCGCCTGCGAGTATGGGAATCGCCCGATTGTATTACGCATTGCGTTACATGCCAAAATATGACAACGGTTTGGATGCAACAGAAAAGCCCGCAAAATCCCATGGTTATTGGGGTTTTGTGGGCTCTTCTGCATTTCAGGGGCTTCAAATCTGCGGGCATCAAAGCCGAAGGGGGGACCGCCGAGAAGGGTCGTTCAGACAAATCGTTGATTGTATGAATTTTTCATGGCTCGAAAAATGGTGGTGAGAATTTACGAAAAAGCAAATGCGGTAATCGTGTGAGGAATCGTACTTACTCCGCAAGTAAAATCTTGCCAATTGGGCGCCAAAAAGACAAGCGATAATGGTGAGACTTTGCTTGCGGAATAACATTAGCTGACATCCGCAAGCTCCAGATATTTGTGCCCGTGCAGCGCAATGTGCTCCTTGCGCCCGGCAAGGTTATCGCCCTCCATCAGCTCAAACATTTCCGCCGTCGCCTGCGCGTCCGTGGGGCAAACCTGCACCAGGCGGCGGGTGGCGGGGTTCATCGTGGTCAGGCTCATCATATCCGCGTCGTTTTCGCCCAGGCCCTTGGAGCGCTGGATCGTGTAACGCCTGCCCTCCAGCTCACTGAGCGCCTGCGCTTTTTCGCGTTCGGTGTAAGCAAACCAGGTTTCGTTCCCCGACGTGATCTCGTAAAGCGGCGATTCCGCGATGAAGACCTTGCCCGCTTCAATGAGGGTGGGCATCAGGCGGTAAATCATCGTCAAAATCAGCGTGCGGATCTGAAAGCCGTCCACATCCGCGTCGGTGCAAATGACCACCTTGCTCCAATTGAGCTGTTCCAAATCGAAAGAGGAAAACTCCTTCATTGCGCGCCCCTGCACTTCCACGCCGCAGCCCAGCACACGGATCAAATCTAGGATAATCTCATTTTTGAATATCTTGGAATAATCGCTCTTGAGACAGTTGAGAATCTTGCCGCGCACCGGGATAATTGCCTGAAAATCCGAATCACGCGCCTGCTTGCAGGCCCCCAGAGCGGAATCCCCCTCCACGATATAGATTTCGCGGCGTTCCAGCTCGCGGCTGCGGCAATCAACAAATTTCTGCACCCGGTTGGTGAGGGAATTCCCGTTTTGCAGCGTTTTCTTCATTGAAACGCGGGTCTGCTCCGCTTTGATGCGGCTGCGCAGGTTGACCAGCACCTGTTCCGCTATTTTTTCGGCGTCCAGCGGATTTTCAAGGAAATAAACCTCCATCTGATGCCGGAAAAATTCTGTCATCGCTTCCTGGATAAAGCGGTTATTGATCGCCTTTTTCGTCTGATTTTCATAGGAGGTCTGCGTCGAAAAGCTGGCAACCACCAGGATCATGCAATCAACGATATCCTGAAACTTGATTTTGGGGTCGCTTTTGTTGTAGCGCCCTGTTTGCGTGAGGTAGGCATCCATCTGTGAAACGAAAGCGCTTTGCGCCGCCTTTTCCGGTGCGCCGCCATGCTCCAAAAAACTGGAATTGTGGTAATATTCCTTGCGCTGGCGGCTTTTGGAAAACACCAGCGCCGCGGTGATCTTCACCTGGTATTCCGGTTGATCCTCACGGTCGCGCCCCGTGCGCTGCGCCGACCAAAACTGCACGTCGGTCAACGCTTCCCCGTCGGCGATTTCGGCGACGTAGTCCTGAATACCGTTTTCGTAATAAAACAGCTCTTCGGCAAACTGACCGGGCGCTGTTTCGTCCCGCAAAAAGAAGCGGATGCCTTGATTGACCACCGACTGCCGTTTAAGCGTCTCCTGAAAATAGGAAAGCGGCACATCAATCGCAGTGAAGACTTCTAGGTCTGGCTTCCAGCGGAAGCGCGAACCGGTGTCTTTTTTTTTGTAGGCTTCCTTCTTCATCTCACCGGCCAAATAACCCTTCTCAAAGTGCAGGGTATAGCAAAAGCCGCCCGTGTGTATTTCCGCATCCATGTATTCGCTCGCCTGCTGCGTTGCCGTCAGCCCTAGCCCGTTGAGCCCTAGGGAGTAGGTATAGCTGCCGCCGTCGTTGGTATCATATTTTCCGCCGGCGTACAGCTCGCAAAACGCCAGCTCCCAGTTGTAGCGCTGCTCGCGCTCGTTCCAATCCACCGGGCAGCCGCGCCCAAAATCCTGCACCTCAATGGAGTGATCCAAAAAACGGGTGACAAGGATCCGGTCGCCAAAGCCTTCGCGGGCTTCGTCGATGGAATTGGAGATGATCTCAAAAATCGAATGCTCGCAGCCCTCCAGCCCATCGGAACCAAAAATGACGGAAGGGCGCAGCCGCACCCGATCCGCGCCTTTGAGGAGGACGATGCTCTCGTCCGTATATTCCTTACGTTTCGGCAATGCTCGTTTCCCTTCTTTGTTTAAATTACAGTACCTTCACGCCGCCAAAGATGCAGTTGCACTGCACCAGCAGCACCGGATGACCGGGATCATACGGACGCCCGACGACGCCTTTTTCCTCCACGCCGCCAAACAGGTTCATGCCGCCGAATTCCACACGCACGCCCGGCGGGGTAATCAGGTCGATCCCGCCAAAAACGGCGTTCGCGCGCACGGTCAGCTTCTGTGAAAAATCAGCCTGACTCAAATCCAGCACCACACCGCTAAAAAGCGCGGTAATCTGCACGCTGCGCAAATCACGGCAGGTATTGCGGAAGGACTCGCCGCTGAAGAGCGCAAAGTAGCTTGGGTTGCTTTGCAAATCCTCCTTCACAGCTTGGGTGGAATCCGTCTGGGCGCAACCGGTATACTCATATTGTGGCGGCACCTCACCTGTGTTGACGTTCCCCTGCGCTTTGGCGCTCCGCGGCTTGAAGGCGCGC
>JAISQZ010000212.1 GCA_031273905.1 Oscillospiraceae bacterium
CCATGACTGACTATTATCTAAAATGCTGTGTGAACTAAGGAACCGCCGTGTACCGAACGGTACGCACGGTGGTGTGAGAGGTCGGGTAGTCAACTAATGGCTACCCTCCTACTCGATTAGCGCGATTGCTGCGCCGGGGCAATTATCCTTGCATTTGCCCGGTGTCTGTGGTAAAATATGCTTCGGCTGCCGGAAAAGCCCGTGCGGCCGGTGAGGAATATTCATTTTTCGGGCGACTGATTGTTGCCCCACAAAAATTGCAAAAGGGGGGCGGATCCGCGTTGGAAGAGCAGAATAAGCGCAGCGTGGAGGAAGCGTACCAGCAGTTTTGCGCCGGCGACGAAAGCGCGTTTGATTTTGTTATGGAAGAATTCCGGCAAAACCTGATCTTCTTCCTTTTTCGCTATGTCCGCAGCATGGAAGCGGCGGAAGACCTTGCGGAGGATACCTTTGTGGAGCTGCTGGTGCACCGCGAACGCTTCCGCCACCAAAGCTCCCTCAAAACCTATCTTTTTTCCGTTGCCCGGCACAAGGCGATTGATTTCATCCGCCGGGAGCAGCGGCGCGGCAGTGTCGCCCTGGAGGAGATTGTTGAACGCTGCGACGAGACACCCTGCGTGGAGGAGCAGATCCTCACGCAGGAAAGGAACGAAGCGCTTTATCTGACGCTGCAGGAATTGCGCCCGGAATACCGCGAGGTGCTGCAGCTGCTTTATGTTGAACGGCTGAGCTATGACGAGATTGCAAAAATCATGAAACGCAGCAAAAAACAGATTGATAACCTTGCCTACCGCGCACGGCAGCATATGCGCGGCATCCTCGGAAAGGAGGAATTGTTCCTTGAAGAACCCTGAAGAATTCCGCGCGGCGGTTTATGCCCGCGCCGAAGAAAGAAAGGCGCGCGAAAGCGCACGGCGCCGAAGGCTGCGCCTGACCCTCGCGCCGCTCTGTGTGCTGGCGATTATCCTTGCGGCGGCGCCGTTGCTGCGCCTGGGCTACCTTTTGCCGGCGAACCGTTCCGCGTATGAGACCGTGCCGGACGGCAAAACGGAGTTTCACTTTGCCTTGCCACAGGCGAAAGCAAAGAACGCTTCCGGCTACCAGATGGTGATGATGCTCAGTCAGGCGGACAAAACCTCCTCCAAGCTGCTTAAAAACAGCAAAGAGCAAAAGGAATTTTTTGCCGACCTTAAGGAAACAAACGCCCTGCCGGAGGGCGAGCAGCTGCAAATGGTGCCACAGCTGGATCAGACGGCAATCATCAAATCCCGGCAGGAGCTTGACGCTTACCTTGCCGAAATCGGCGCGGATGCGGCAAAGACCTTTGGCAGCGCCGTAAAGCCCTATGACGACGCCTATTTTGAACAAAACGCGCTGCGCGTCAACCCGATTGAGGTGGTTCCCGCGCCGCATGAGGCACCGGAGGGCACAACGGCATCCACGGCGGGGCAGGTCGTTTCCCGCGTCATCTATACCACCGCCGCCCCGCGCAGTCAACCCTCGGCATCTGTGACCACAGCGCCCACCACGGGCTTCAGTGAGCCTTCCTCTCCCGCGGCGGGGCAGCCGCCGTCCCCAACGCAGGAACCCGCCACCACAGGGGCCGCAGTGCTCCCGACCTCCGCCGCGGAGTCTCCAATCGAAGTGACCGGCTGGCTGCTGGTGCCTATGAGCAAGGAAGCGGCGGAGTGAAGCTGACATAAAAAATCAAATTTTTATTCGGGAGCAAGAACCTGCATTCAAAGGATGGAGGGACGGATTTTGCGAGAGCTTTTTTCGCAAATCCAAAGAAAAAGCAGGTTCTAATTTGCCGCAGCGCACAGCCAGCCCAAAAGCCGCCCTCTCTCCGGCGGCTTTTTTTATGCGCCGATGCCGCACTTTTTTTGCGGCGGCGGGGGCAAAAGCGCTTGTGCGGCGCCTGATGCGGCAGCCCCGGCGAAACCGCACTTTTTTTGCTTCAGGGGCTTGCAATTCTGTGCGGAATCGCTATAATAGTAAAAGTGCGTTTTGTCCGGCGCACCGCAATTTATGATTGCTGTATTTTTGGAACAACGAAAGGGAGTGCGCTGTTATGTCCGCAACGCTTCGGATCGGCATCATCGGCTGCGGCGGGATCGCCAACGGGAAGCATATGCCCGCGCTGAAGAAAATCAAGGAAGTGGAGATGGTCGCGTTTTGCGACATCCTCGGGGAAAAGGCTGCACAGGCGGCGGAAGCGTTCGGCGCCAAGGGCGCCAAAACCTATACGGATTACAGGGAGCTGCTGCAAGACAAAAGCATTGATGTGGTGCACGTTTGCACGCCCAACCGCTCCCACGCCTTCATCACCGTGGACGCGCTGGAAGCGGGCAAGCACGTGATGTGCGAAAAGCCTATGGCCAAAACCTATGCGGAGGCCAGGCAGATGCTGGAGGCCTCCCGGCGCACAGGAAAAAAGCTGACGATTGGCTACCAGCAGCGCTGGCGCGGGGATTCCCTCTATCTTAAGGAATTTTGCGACGGCGGCGGGCTGGGTGAAATCTATTATGCCAAGGCGATTGCGCTGCGCCGCCGCGCGGTGCCCACTTGGGGCGTGTTCCTCAACGAATATGAGCAGGGCGGCGGTCCGCTGATTGATATCGGCACCCACGCGCTGGATTTGACCCTGTGGGCAATGAACAATTACAAACCCAAGATGGCCGTGGGCAGCACTTACAAAAAGCTGGGGCAGCAGACCCGCACCGCAAACGCCTGGGGCGACTGGGATCCTGAAAAATTCACTGTGGAGGATGCCGCCTTCGGTTTTGTTGTGATGGAAAACGGCGCGACGGTCACGCTGGAATCCAGTTGGGCGCTCAACATCGCCGATCCCAAGGAAGCGGTCTGCCTCCTTTGCGGCGACAAGGCCGGCGCGGATATGCTCGGCGACGGTCTGCGCATCAATGCCGTCAGGCAGGGGCGTCAAGTCATCGAAAAGCCGGATTTTGACGCCGGCGGCGTTGCTTTCTTTGAAGGTTCCAGCTCTGACCCCTCCGAGCTGGAGGCCCGCGCGTGGATCAACGCGGTGCTGGAGGATACCGATCCCCCCACCCGCGCCGACCAAGCGCTTGTGGTGACGCAGATTCTGGAAGCGATCTATGCCTCCGCCGCCAGCGGCAAGCCGGTTTATTTTCCCAAGGACTAATACGATCCCGCAATAAAACGATAGCCAATTTTATCGGCTGAAAGGGGTTTTATCTGATGAAATTTGCGGTGCAGCTTTATTCCCTGCGCGGTCATGTGAAGACCGGCGCGGATCTGCTGGCGCTGTTCCCAAAGATTAAGGCACTTGGCTTTGACGGCGTGGAATTTGCCGGATATGTGAACCTGGAAGCGGCGGTGCTCCGCAAAGCCCTGGATGACGCGGGGCTTGTTGCCGTCGGCACGCACATTGGTCTGGAAAATTATTTGCCGGAAAATCTGGAAGCCACCCTGTCCTTCTGCAAAACGCTTGGCATGAAGTACGCCGGGGTGGGCGGTGCGCCCCACGGCACGCCGGAGGAAGCCGCAGCCACCGCCGCAGTCTATGCTGCGGCAAGGCAGGCGGCGGCCGACGAAGGCATTGTGCTTTATTACCACAACCATTGCGGTGAATTTGAAGCCTTTGACGATGGCAGCCTTGCCATTGATGTTATCAAGGAGGCCTGCCCGCTGGAGCTGGATACCTACTGGAGCTTTTGCGCCGGTGTGGAAAATGAAAGCTACATCAAGCAGAACAAAGAGCATATCTGCCTGGTGCACATCAAGGATGGCATCAACCACAAGCCCAAAGCCTTGGGCGAAGGGGAATGCGATCTTGCGGCGGTTGTGCGCGGCGCGAAGGCGATCGGTCTGGAATGGCTGGTGCTGGAAAACGACGATCCCGAGCCGGACGGCTTGAGCGACATTGCGCGGAGCATGGTCTGGCTCAAGGCGAACGCTTCGACGCTTCCCGATTCGGGTAGCGTCAGCACGCCCTAATACGATTGCGCTGTGAAGCTATTAGACAAGATTTTTATTGCGGGATAGTACAAGTAAGAGCCTGTATTCATTTTTAAAAGGAGGATTCCCCATGAAGCTGGGCGTATTCACCACGCTTTTGAGCAACCTGCCCCTGCCCCAGGCGCTGGCATATTTTAAGAGCTTGGGCATCGAAATGATAGAGATCGGCTGCGGCGGTTATCCCGGTGACGCGCACGCCAAGCCGAAGGAGCTGCTGGGCGACAAAGCGAAGCTTGCCGCGTTCCAAAAGACAATCGCGGACGCAGGGCTGGAAATCAGCGCACTGAGCTGCCATGGCAATCCGCTGCACCCCAACAAGGAAATTGCCGCGGCCTTTGATCAGTCCATGTGCGAAACCGTCCTTCTGGCGGAAGCGCTGGGGCTGCACCACATCAACACCTTTTCCGGCTGCCCGGGCGACTGGGAGGGCGCAAAATACCCCAATTGGGTCACCTGCCCCTGGCCCAACGACTTCGGAGAGATTCTGGAATGGCAGTGGAAGGAAAAGCTGATCCCCTATTGGCAGGAATTTGTCGCATTTGCCAAGGCGCACGGCGTCAACAAAATCGGTCTGGAGCTGCATCCCGGCTTTTGCGTCTATAACACGGAAAGCCTGCTGCGCCTGCGCGATGCCGTGGGCGAGGAAATCGGCGCGAACCTGGATCCCAGCCACCTCCTCTGGCAGGGCATGGATCCCGTGACCTGCATCCGCGCCCTTGGCGACGCGATTTTCCACTTTCACGCCAAGGACACCAAGATTGACCCCGCCAACACCGCCCTCAACGGCGTGCTGGATAACAAGCCTTATGGCGACGAGCGCAACCGCTCATGGATCTTCCGCTCCGTGGGCTACGGGCGCGACGCGGCGTATTGGAAGGATATCATCTCCAACCTACGCATGGCGGGCTACGATTACGCTGTGAGCATTGAACATGAGGATAGCCTGATGAGTCAAAATGAGGGCTTGCGCAAGGCGGTCGCCCTGCTCAAGGAGGTTTTGGTGACGGAACCCACCGGCGCAATGTGGTGGGTGTGACACAGCTTTTAAAAGGAGAAGATGCGGAAATGGCGGATAAAGTGAAACAGCCGATCGGTGCGGCAATCATTGGCTTTGGCGGAATGGGTTCCTTTCACGGGCGGCAGATATGCCAGAATTTGCGCGGCGAGATCGAGCTGCTGGGTGTGTTTGACATCAAGGAAGACCGGCAGGCGCTTGCCCGGGAAAAGGGGCTTCATGCCTATGAAAGCCGCGCGGCTTTGCTTGCTGACCCGCGGGTGGAGCTGGTGGTGGTTGCCACGCCCAACGATTTGCACAAGGAAATCGTGCTTGACGCGCTGGCACAGGGCAAAAATGTGATCTGCGAAAAGCCCGTTACCATGACCAGCGCGGATTTGGAGGAAATGCTCGCTGCGGGTGCGCACGCGGGCAGGCTCTTCACCGTGCATCAAAACCGCCGCTGGGATCCGGATTACCTGACGGCGAAGCGCATCCTGGACGACGGCACGCTCGGGCGCGTGTTCCATGTGGAAAGCCGCGTCCATGGCTCCCGGGGGATCCCGGGGGATTGGCGCAACCGCAAGGCGCAGGGCGGCGGGATGCTGCTGGACTGGGGCATTCATCTGCTGGATCAGATGCTGATGCTGATGGAACACCGCCGTCTGCTGACGGTCTATGCCCAACTGACGAACATCACCAACGAGGAATGTGACGACGGCTTCCGCGCAATCTTTCGCTTTGAAGGGGACGTTTCCTTTTTGGTGGAGGTGCTCACCAGCAATTTCATCGAATTGCCGCGCTGGTATCTTTTGGGCGAAAACGGCTCGGCGATCG
>JAISQZ010000004.1 GCA_031273905.1 Oscillospiraceae bacterium
TCAATTCGTCCCACAAAATGCACGTCAGCTTCCCCGTTTCTACTGGCATTGGCGCAGCCGCAGAAGGTGGAACGACGGCGGGCGATTGGCTTAGTATATCACTCTTCGACGCCATTTGCAAGCCCTGCGCTTTCTCTTTTTCGCTGGGCGCAATGCCGAAAGTCCTTTCCCGCCAAGGGTCGCGGCGCAGCTCCTCCGGGTGCGCGGCGATGAAATCCCGCAGCTCTTTTTGTGCTTCCTTGACCTTGCCCTGCCAGAGTTTTGCCGCCTCCGGCTCTTGCAGCCCTTCGGCTAGGCGCTTCGCCTTGCGTACTTGACGTTCCATTGCCCGCTGCTGCTGTTCCAGCTTGGCGGCTGCCTGTATTCCTTGCGCACAAGCTCTTCTATGAGCCGCGCAAAGAGAGGAGGCACAACGCCAAAGTGTTCAGGCGTCAGCAAATCGGCGGGAACCTCCTCCAGCTCCATCGCCTTTTCGAGCGCCTTCAGGATTTTATAAATCAGACGAAATTTGTCCGTGCAACTGAACTCCTTTCATAGGAATGACAAAGCCGCCCTGTTTAGGGCGGCTTTAATCTGGGGTGAAAAGCAATTGGATGTAGTCAGCGCTATCTTTCCAGTGTTGACCATCAAGCATAATTTGGTTTTCGGGTTGGTTGAAGCAATGTGGATTCCTACAAGCTTATTCCGCTCGCTTAAGGATTTTCCCATTCTCTTCTTCCTCGTCAATTAGCTTTTTGTACTTTCGCCGTCCGTGTGCAACCACCAACCCACACCATATTTGTCAGTAATGACCGCGCCGACTTTTGCCCAAGGGTAACTATCAATGTTTGCGCTTTTTGCGTCTTCCGCGAGTATTTCGTATGTGCGGCGCAATTCTTCCTCGTTACCATAGTGAATACATGCCCCGCCGGGAATTTCGCCCGGTGCAATCATCACATTCATATCATAAAAGTCCAGACCGCAACGATATGGGCGCGAATTGGGCGCGGCAGTTTGGTCACTGGAGCGGGTGATGGGAATCGAACCCACGTATCTAGCTTGGAAGGCTAGTGTTCTACCATTGAACTACACCCGCGCAACGCAAGTCAGTATAGCACGATCCTGTCTGTCTTGTCAAGTTGTTTGCTCTGAAAATTCACGGCAAAAGCACTTACTGTCGGTTTGACGATCCATCGCGTCAATTGCCATGACTGCGCCCTCAACATCCACTAAATCAAGCAATTTTGGAATCGCCGTAATCTCGTTCGGCTTTTCGTCAACAACAATTTCGCCCAATGTGATTTGATTTTCACTAGCGAGCTCTGATTCGATATACTTGCAACAAAAAACCCGCAAAGCCAGTAGCCATGCGGGTTTCGCTTGGAGCTACTGGTCAGAATCGAACTGACAACCTGCTCATTACGAATGAGCTGCTCTACCATTGAGCCACAGTAGCATATTCACATTGTGATATTTGTCACTTAACCGCTTCGACCACCACTTTTATCAGCTTATCCAAGCATCGGCCTCATCTGTAATCTGCCAGCCGTCAAGGCGCTTTTTTACGGTAAAGGTGAAGCCGATTGCACCTAAGGCTGACCTCCATTTTTTCGCCGCCGTCACCAATTTCTCAGATGTTAGGGTTGTATCATCAAAACTGATATAAAGACCATCCTCAAAATATAAATCCTTGATATACCCTTTTTCTTCCAACCCATCGAAGGTATCTAACAACAATATGTAATTATGTTCCGCGCAGAAGCGCTGCATTAGGGCAATGAATATATTCTTGTTTTCCAACATGGATTCCTCAAAATCCACCGCCAAATATTGCCCGCCGTTAAGACCTGCGTCGTCGCTATACAGCTTTTCAAACACAGCGTAATAAGCATAGGCGGCATCAGCGTTGGATGTCTCTTTGCCACTGGAGACCTCGCCGTTACAGGAAAAAAGGGTTGAAATGCACAACAAACAGCACACAAGCAGCCCTGCGGTTTTCCCCTGCCTTTTCATCGCCATTCTCCTTAACAGCTCATTGCAAACCAAGCAAACCCTATCGTTGCGTTGCGGCAACAAGTTGAATGATCAAAGCACAAGAAACAAAGCGTCAACTCATGCAATCAACGACAAGTATTATAGCAGATATGTACGCAACCGTCAAGGAGAAAATTTTTTTGTTTTTTCAACCTTGCGTTTCACTTCCCGTTATCTGTAAGTGCTTTTGCCGTGAAAAGCGCTCCATTTTCGCTTGCGTTTTTTCGCCGGATCTGCTATACTGCTCGTCGGTTCACCGATTTTTCAATGGAGCGACGTTTATCCGTCCGGCAGCCATTTTCGGTTGCGGCGCGGATGCAGAGGAGGAAAGCATGAAGGCAGTGGTGCAGCGGGTGACGCGGGCAAGCGTTAGCGTGGAGGGCGAGACCATCGGCATCATCGGCGCGGGCTTTTTAATTCTGCTGGGGGTTGCCCAAGGCGATACGCCAGTGCAGGCAAAGCGCCTTGCGGCAAAGATTGCACGGTTGCGCGTGTTTGAGGACGGGCGGGGCAAAATGAATTTGTCGTTGCTGGAAACCGGCGGAGAAGCGCTGGTGATCTCGCAGTTCACGTTGCTTGCCGATTTGCGCGGGGGCAACCGCCCCTCGTTCATCCCGGCAGCAGCGTCGCAGGTCGCGCAGCCGCTCTATCAACGGTTTTGTGAATGCCTACGGGAGGAGGGCGTGCATGGGATTGCCACGGGGCGTTTCGGTGCGGAAATGCACGTGGAGCTGCTCAACCATGGCCCTGTGACAATTGTGATGGACACCAGTCTGTGGGAAAAGAATTAGGAGGATAACCGTGCTGGAGTATCAGTGCATCCCGGTGGGGATGTTCCAAAGCAACACCTATCTGCTGCGCGATGTGCCAAGCGGAGCGCTGGCGTTGGTTGATTGCGGCTTTTTCAACCGCCCGGTGCGTGAAGCCGTGGAGGCTTGGGGCGGCGATCTGCGCTGGATTTTGCTCACCCACGGGCATTTTGACCATGTGATGGGCGTGCCGGACGCAAGGTGCGCCTATCCGGCGGCGCTGACTGCAATCGGAGAAGCGGACGCGGATTACCTGCGCGGGAAAATCGAAACTCTGCCGGGGCGCGTTTCCAGGCACCAAAGACCGGCAGAGCCTGATCGTCTGCTGATGGGCGGTGATGAAATCATCCTGGGCGAAAGCAGGATCAGTGTGCTTGCAAGCCCCGGGCATACGCCCGGCGGGCTGTGTTTCTTTTGCGGGGCGGATCGGCTACTTTTTTCCGGGGACACGCTCTTTCACGAAGAAGTGGGGCGGGTGGATCTCCCCGGCGGCGATTGGGACGCGCTGCTTGCAACGCTGGCGCTGCTGCTGGCGCTGGACGGGGATATTGCAGTGCTGCCCGGGCACGGGAAGGCAAGCGGGATCGCCCACGAGCGGGCGTTCAATCCCTACGCAAAAGAGATTGGCTAGGGGGCGCGATGCTGTTATATGTCCTTGGGCATCCCTTCCACTACGAGATGGAAAATCTCTGCCGTTTGTTTTTCCCAGAAGAAAAAATCCGGGTGCTGCGCGGGAGAGAGAGCGAACCGGTCGGCCGACAAAGGCTTGTGCCGGCGAATGCGGCAATCACAAGGCTGGAGCAGGCGGGAGACTGTGTGCGGTTGTCCGCGGCGCTCTATTGCGCGGGCAAGCGTTGGATGCTCGCAAAAACGCTGCAAGGCGCAGCGGCGCGGCGCAGCGCCGCACAGGAGCTGTGCTTGGCGCAGCAGTTGTTTGTGCTGCTGCGGCGCTGCACAGGCGTAACGCCGCCTTGGGGCTTGCTCACGGGGGTGCGCCCCTCCAAGCTGATGCTGCGTCTGCGCCGGGAGAAAGGCGAGCCGGCGGCGATGGATTATTTTCGCCGGGTACTCTGGGTCAGTGAAGAAAAAACCGCGCTTGCGGCACGGGTTGCCCGCACAGAGGAACCGGTTCTGGCAAAGACCGCGCCGGAATCCTTTAGCCTTTATGTCTCCATCCCCTTCTGCCCCAGCCGGTGCAGCTACTGCTCCTTTGTATCGCACACGGTGGATCGCGTCAGCGCACAAAAGTTGGTCCCGATCTATCTTGAAAAGCTCTGTGAGGAGCTGCGCCAAACAGCGGCGCTGGCGGCACGGTTGGGGCTGCGGATGGAATCTGTCTATGTAGGTGGAGGCACGCCTACCAGCCTTTCCGCCGCGCAGATGGAGCAGCTTTGTGCCTGCCTGCGCGAAAGCTTTGACTGGCGCACCTGCGGGGAATTCACCGTGGAGGCCGGGCGTCCGGATACGGTGGATGCGCAAAAACTGGGGGTGCTGCGCCGGGCGGGCGTGAACCGCATCAGCATCAACCCCCAGAGCATGGAGGACGCAGTGCTGGCAGGCGTTGGACGCAGGCACACGGCGGCGCAGACGCTGGAGGCGTTTGCCCTTGCCCGCGCACTTGGGTTTGACAATATCAACATGGATTTGATTGCCGGGCTGCCCGGGGACAGCGTTGCGGGCTTTGCGCGTTCGCTGGAAGCCCTGCTTGCCCTCAAGCCGGAAAACATCACCGTTCACACCCTCGCGCACAAGCGGGCCGCCGCGCTGACACGGCAGGAGCGGACGCTTCAGGGTGCGCAAATGATTGAGGGGATGCTTGCCAAAGCGGCGGGGCGCCTGCCCGAAGCAGGCTACCAACCCTATTACATGTACCGTCAAAGCCGTTCCCTTGGCAACCTGGAAAACTTGGGATGGTGCCTTCCGGGCAGGGAATGCCGTTACAACATTGATATGATGGAGGAGAGCCACAGTGTGCTGGCCTGCGGTGCGGGCGCGGTCACAAAGCTCAAGGCGCCGGG
>JAISQZ010000031.1 GCA_031273905.1 Oscillospiraceae bacterium
ACCATGGCGCAGCAAGATTGTCCCGCCGCTGCTGATCACTTTTTCCTCGCCGCCGTCCACCATATAGGTATAAGCGCCGCCGTCCGAAAATGTGACGGTGAAGGTGAACGCGATTTCCCGCTGCTCTTCACTGAGCGCTTCGCCGCTGAGGTTTTCCACGGTTTTTGTGATGTGCACCTGCCCCGTGCGGCGGCGGTTATAGGCGGTCACCTGCACGGCTTCCTGTGATCCCGCGCGGATGGTAAAGGGGTAGCGCCGCACCGGTTCCCCGTTGTCGTCCAAGTCGTAGTCATAGCCGAAGGGCGGGCGCAGTTCCAGGAAATAATAGTCCCCCGGTTCCAGGCCGTCCACCTGGATCGCGCCGTCGTTCCCCGTAAGATAATAGCCCATCTGTGTTTCGCTGCCGTCCGCATTGCGCCTGATCAACGCAAAACGAACGCCGCGTAGCGGGGCGGGAGGCGTTGGAGCGCCCCCGCCATTTTCATCTTCTCCTTGATTTTCACCGTCCGGATTTTCAACAACCGCTGCTTTTTCGTATTTATGCAAAACCACGCTCCCACGGTCCGGCAACGTAACGTCGCCCGCGCCGCGGAATTCGTTGGTTTTGTGCTGAGAAATATCCTGCCATGCCAATGTGCCCGTCATCACGGCGGAAAACAGCAGCAGCGCCGCCAAGCACAGGTATAGCGTCTTGTAAACAAGCAAACGCATGTCCTTCACTCCTTTCATACGTTTCGTTTTCAACAGACCAAGGCTTCACACTTTCCCGGAAAATGTGCCGGGCGCCGGAAATGCTCTTGAAGCATCCGGAACCGCCGCTCCGGAAGCCGCAACAGAATTTCCCCCTGCGCGCAAAAGGGATTCCCGGGGCAGGGCTTCCTGCCCCGGGCGCTTAACTGATGGGTTTGAAATGCCAGATTTCTTAGTACGTCAGGATAACAGCGGGGCGAATCATCACCGCGTCGTTCATGGTGTTAACAACGTTCGAGCTTGTAAGGGAGGTCATAGTCGACGTTGTGAGGCAATAGTAACCAAAATTGGGGCTGATTGCCGCGGTGCGGATCCACCAGCGGGTGTTGACCCCTAGGCTGAGGGCTATTTGCGTCCATGGTTTCATATCCTCAAGAGACGGCGCGAAAAGAACGTCTTTTGTCGTCCCGCCGGCAGAGGCCAAAACACTGCTCGGCGCAGTGGTGGCTGCGGCTTGGAAGCTGTGGTCGCCCAGGACGGGAACCACGGCGTGCGCCTTGATCGTCGGAAGATTGGTGTTTTTGTACCACGTGGTTATTTCCTGCTGCACGGTGGAACCTTCATAATTATTGGTCGTACCGAAGCTCAGCAAGCTCCCAATATCCGTCCACTTAAGAAGATAGACATAGTTCTTCCCGCTGTTGTTGTAGTTGTCCATGTTTTTGATGACCGCCCACTGGTATCCGTCAATCTCGACAACCGTGCCTATCTGCGTGGTGGGTCCCAACGTGTTTGGCACTTGGTTGGGTTCTTCGGTTTGCATGCTGCCGTTGTTCATCCAGTACTTCTGATCCGTGCTGTCAATGGCAGCGTGGGGCGGATTTTGGCTGGAATCCCCGTTGGTGCTCAAACCGTTGCCGGTTTTGTCGCCGATGTAGTAGCCGTCATAGGGGCCCGCATAGAACACGCCGTCAACCTTGACAATCGGCATCAGGGGGTTGGTGGCGGGGTTCCCGTCCGTGCCGCCGCCCATCATATCACCGGTGAGCAAGCCGTCTGCGCCAACCTTCTGGAACACATTCTGACCAAGGCCGACATAATAATCATTGCCGAACTTGAGGGCGGACTTGTCGTCCGGGGTGCCGAAGGACTTATCCTCGCCGCCCCAGACAGCGGGGCTTTCCTTCAGGTCGCCGTTGCTTTGCACCTGCTTGAAGATGTTGCTGCCGGCGGGATCCTCCACATAGAAGAAGCCGCAGTTCGGGTATGCCTCACCGTCATTGCCGTTGGTCAAGTCATCGTCCTCGTCATAGTAATACTGCGACGGGTACTTCGGCGTGCCGTCCGGATTGACAAGCTCATACACATGCTCGGGATCGCCGACCGGCTTGTAGTAATTGCCGTTGCCGTCCGTCACAACATTGGAGCCTGTGCCTGTATCCTGCTTCTCGTCAAGATCGTCTATCGCGTCTTTCAGCGCGTCAATGGCGTCACTGATGTCCTGATCCGCAGGATCAGTGCTGTTAAGGACGGTCTTGCCCGCATCCACCGCATCCTGCAAATCGGAGAGGCTATCCGTGGTGTAGGGGTTGGGATCCAGCGCAAGAATCGCTTCGCCTTCCCGAACCAGGTCAATGAGTTCGTTCAGATTGGAATCGCTCGCGGAGACGCCAACCGTAACAAGCACGTGAATCATCTGCTGCACGCCCCATTTGTCCGTGAATTCGCCAAGGACGATGGCGGCGCCTTTGGTGTTTTCCGCTTTCACCGTTCCACCCGAATACGCCGTGACGATATCCTCGTTCAGGGAGGTCCAGTTAATGGAGCTCGCGGCGCTGGAGGGCGTCGTCGTCAGCCCGATGGCGGCTGTGGCGCCTTGCGCTTTGAGGAAGACTTCGCCGCCATCCTTGAGGACATAGGCATTGATGTTGCGGGAATCCGTGATCTGGTAACGCCGCGAGATGATCATCCCGCCGCGGGAACCCACCGTCACCACCGCCAGTCCGGCTTTCACGCCCCGGATGTCGGCAGTCTTATCCGCCTGCGTGGTCGCAGTTGCAATGGCGGGGTCGCTGCTGTTCCAGCGGTAAGCGCCACTGGCGCTTTGGTTCGACGTAACACCCACCTCAATTTCGGTATACGGACCGGGCGCGGCCAGCGTCACGTTAATATCCGGGCGCGCGGCCAGCGTCAGGCTGAGACCGGCGGCAACGGAGCCAAGCAGAACCGCTGCGCAAAGGATCAGTGCAAGCGCCTTGTTGCTTTTTTTGCCAAAAAAGCGTTTCATTTCTTTTCCTACCTTTCGTGTTGGGTGAGGCAGCACACACTGCCCCACCCATAGATCATTCAGGATTTGCTTAACCAGACCTGGCTTACCAAGCAATTGAATGGTTGTAAAGCATGGTCAGCTTGATGCTCGCGCTCAGACCGTTTTGCGTCAGGGTCACAGTGGTGGTGAACTCCGGAAGATCCGGCATCGCGTCAATCCACTCTTGATGCGTCGGCGCATACTTGTAGATCAGAGCGTCGTCGCCGTCTTTATCTTTTCCGATTTCAAACGAGCCGTCGAACTTCACTTCGTCCGCCGCAACTGTCACGCCGGAAGTATCCGCGCCGGAAAGGATCTCGCTGAGTTTGATGGAACCATACTGTACAAAATCAACGTAGCTGGCCAGGACGGTGTCATAGGCGGCAACATAGGTGTAGGAAAGATCAATGTCATTGAGGTCGGCGTATGGCACGAAGCCCTTGTTCGGGTCTGCGGGCTGGTTCACGCCCAGGGTCTGCGGGGTCACGGTGATCTCAACCGTATCCTGCACGCCGCTGGAAGCGGTCACTGTGATGGTTGCGGTGCCCGCCGCCAGCGCCTTGATCTCGCCTGTGGTCGGGTTGACCGAAACGATCGTGGGTGCACTGCTGCTCCACGCAATGGTATCGGTGGAATTCGCCGGGTTCAGCGTCGCGGTGAGCGTTCTTTCATCGCCCACAATCAGGCTGAGCGGCTTTGTGCCGTTGATGGTCACGCCAAGCGCGGGTACGCTGTTGGCCTTCACCTCGATCTGATAATAAGCGCGCGCGCCGTTTTGTGCCGTGGCTGCGATGGTCACCTGACCGGGCTTCACGCCGGTCACAACGCCGGTGGCGGGATCCACTGTGGCGATGCTTGTGTCGCTGCTGCTCCAGGTCACCGTCTGCGGGTCAGTGGAGGGGTACACCTCCGTGGCGGGCGGAGGAACCATGCCGCCGACCGTCACTTCGGTTGCCGGTGCGCTGGTGAAGATCACCGACGGGGCGTTGGCCAGAATGGAATCAATCACCTTTTGATTTGCGTCTTTCCAAGCGTCACTGTTGGGATCCTTCAGCTCGCTCAGGGAAATGGCGTCCATTTCGACGTGAATGGCATAGTAAAATTCACCGTCAGGCTGCTTGATGAGGCTGACCGCCTTGAGGAAATCCTCGGTTTGCGTCTGCGTCTGGAGCGCTTGCCCCCAATAAACCCAGCCGCTGTTGTTTGTGTCGTCAATGATCCATTTGTTGGTCGGCGTGCCGTCCCAAGCGGACATCAGGATAACGGAGGGATTGTTGAGCGTCCACTCCACGTATTCCCTGGTTTCCAGCACACTGCCGTCCCAGGCGTGCACGGGATAGTCGCATTCGCCGTTGCGGGTGGGCGGTGTGCCGTTGGCAACCACATTGTGCTTGTTGGTCGCGTCATCGGAAGCGCGGACCGTGCCGGGGATGACCGGATCCGCGGCGTTGAACCCGGCATCCGTCACAACATACTTACCGTACTGACCATTGGGGTCATGGGCCTTGGTTTGAATGAACCAGCCCGTGGTGTTGGTAACCTTATCGGTCAAATACATAACCGTATGGTTCGGGTAAGCGGCTTCCGCCAGCGCCTGCGTCGCGAAGGTGATGAAGAAGCCTTCGGTATCAATCATGTAGCGCTCTGCGGTTTCCACCACATAGCTTTTACCGATTTCCATATACTCCTTAAGCTGGATGCGGGCGTACACGCTGCCGTAGCCGTTTGCCGCAATCCCAACGTTTGCCACGCCGACTTCCTTCTTGATTTCGCCGTCCTCCACTTTCCAGTCGTCGATTTCAACGTAATCTTCAATCAGGCGAGCCTCGTAGTGGATCTGTGTGCCGTTGAGTTCGTTGGTCTTGTGCTGCGAGTTCTCCCAGTAAGCGTAGGTTCCCGTCAGGATGCCGGCAATCAGCGCCAATGCGGCGGTTGCAGCCGCAGCCCTTTTTTTGGTTGATGCTTTCATCTGCTCATTCTTCCTTTCGTGTGTTTTCTTTCAGTTGCTTTTTTATATATCAGACAAGGTTCTCCCTTTGCCCCGCGCGCAGGGGTAAAGGGCGCAATCCCTTGCAGACATAGCAATTTAATGGGCGCTCCGCTTTCTTTTCTTTGCCTGTCCCCTGTTTTCCCGCACGCTGCGCTCCTTCTTGTTTTCCACAAGGAAAGCGCGTAGTGCGACAGAGAACACAAGCACGAAGCCCAGGATGGCAAAGGTAATGCCAAGGTTTTCAGAAACGACGGAAAGCGCGTTCCCCAAGCCGGGGATGGATAGCTTGACCAAACCGATTATGTTCTTTGCGGCAACGATATCCGGATCCGGATCGGGGTTATCCACCCCTTTGGTTTGAAAGCCCCGCGTGCCGTCGCCGCCATAGCCTTCAATGATGCCGACCACGCGGTGCGTGACGCTGCGGTTGTCCTCACGCAAAAAGGTGACGTCGTCGCCAACCTGGATGCTATCGGGATCAACCTCCGTCTTTGTAATCACCAGGGAACCGGGCGGGATCACACTTTCCATGCTGGGCGTAAGCACATTCATGTAGGAATACCCCAGAATGCTCTTGACACCGCCGTTGCCGCTGTTGATCGTCAGCGCCACAAAGATGCAAAGTGCGATTGCGGCATAAAACAGGAAGTTGGAAATCGTTGTGATCAGCTTGCTGCGCCCCTGCACGGGCGGCTGCTTTTGTGAGGACACAATCGCAAGCGCCTCCGGCGTGGGCGGCTTGCCGGAAAAAATCCAGGGATTATCCTCCGGCGCCTCCGCACCCTGCGTGTGCAGCGGAAAAATTTCCTGCGGACTCAGCGGAGCCGTGCATCGCTCCGCCGTGCCCAGTGCGCCCGGCGCTTTGGATGGCGCGGGAATGCCCGGCGCTTCCGCAAGCAGGCGATCCCATTCGGCTTCCGAAAGCCCTGCGGCTTCCGCTTCGGCCAGCCACCGTTCCATTGCTTCGGTATCCAATAGCGCTTCCGGATCGCTTTCAAAGCTTTGTCCGCCCGCGCCGTTGCAAATCATTCTCAGTTCATCCAAGGTGGCCGCCTCCTTTTCTAGGTTGATAGCGCATTAATATGCCGCGTAAAATAGATTGACATTTTCAAATTTTATGCTATACTTGACAATATGTCAGCGAATGTGTCTTACTCCTCGTCCGGCGTGTGCCGCCGTTTGCCCGCGCCGTCCGTATCCTCCAACGCGATGGATACCTGCACCAGATACTCATCCGCCTTCGGCACGCAGATCTCGTCGTGCACATAAATGCAATACACTGGGCCGCGCAGCCGCAGGCGCTCCGTCTTCGCAAAATCCTGCATCCGCTGCGGAAGGTCGTTCATCTGCCCGTAGCTGCCGCGCGTATAACCCACCAGGTAGCGCCCCGCCGCCTTGCTTTCCGCGCCGTTGGGATCAAGCGAAAAAAAGCGGGAAGGCTGCGACGGAAAGCGCAGAAAATCACGTGCGCTTTCAAAATAGCCGCCGATGGGCAGTGCCATGTTGACGCGCAACCGCTTCGCGCTTTTGCAGAAGCGGAGGAAGGGACGGTAAAAGGTTTCCCCTCCAACAAAATTGTTTTCGGGACCCATGATCAACTGCATCTCCTCCATCTCCTGAACGCTGATTTCGTCCTCCTTGGAGGAAAGACCCGTGTGGATCATTTTGCGCAGCGTATGGATCGCCGCATAGGAATCCTGCAACTGCCGCAGTTCCTTATCCAGCCGCAGCTCCTGCTGAAAAAGCAAGCCGTCAATGCGCTGGGGGGAGCGGTCTTGCATCAGCTCGCTGATTTGCTTAAGGGGGACGTTGAACTTACTCAATGTGTTGACCAGATTAACTGTAATAATCTGCTCAGGCGAATAATAGCGGTAATCGTTCCCCTTCCCCCGCGACGCGGGCGTGAACAGACCAATGGAGTCATAATACCGCAAAGTCGATTGCTTTGTATCCGTCACGTCAGCAAAATCCTTAATTGACAGCATGGTCTGCTCAGCGGATTCTTCAATCTGTTTCCTTCCTTGTTGTTTCATTGTTGCATCGTTTCCTTTCGTTTCCCTGTGCTTTAAGGATAATTGATAAAGCAACTCTAATGTCAAGTGCGTTTTTAAAATAGTTAATAATTTAAATCGTTAAAGCTTCAATCACTTTCACTTTCGTCTGGAAAAGCGAAGGAAACATGGTTTTTTCTGGAATTGCTTGATTGTCATAAACCATTTACGGTTTAATGTGCGAAACCATAAACTCCCTTTATTTAACGCTTTATTGTCTAAAATTGGTTCTAAAGCTTAAAGCAGGTTTAATGTTTTCTGGTTTTTTACCGCAAAACGCAGCGGCGGCTCTGCGGAAAACGGTGTGTTTTTCATGCCAAAGCCACTCATCTTTTGTTTTTCGGATGCAACTGATAATAGCTGGCCGCGTATATATGGATATAGAAAAAAAGAGAGACCTCAATGGTCTCTCTTTGCCTTTTCTTTGTCCGCGCTCTCCATTCTCCTCTTTGTTATTATACTATTAAGTAAAGTCTTGCCAATTAGGTCGCCAAAAAGACAGGCGGCAATGATATGACTTTGCTTGCGAAGTAATTATTGTCAGCCTTCCAGCGCCGCCCTTGCAACGGCGGCGGCAACCGTTTTCCCCAAACGCGGATCGAAGGCTTTGGGCAGGATATAATCCGCGCAAAGTTCCTCCGGCGCAACCAGCGAAGCAAGCGCCTGCGCCGCCGCAATCTTCATCGCCTGGGTGATATCCCTGGCACGAACATCCAGCGCCCCCCGGAAAATGCCGGGAAATGCCAGCACATTGTTGATCTGGTTGGGAAAATCGCTGCGCCCGGTGCCTATCACCGCCGCACCCGCCGCCTTTGCAAGCGCCGGCATAATTTCCGGCACAGGATTTGCCATGGCCAGCACCACGGCGCCCACATTCATCCCGCGCACCATCTCCGGCGTAACCACCCCCGGTGCGGAAACGCCGATCAGTACATCCGCGCTCCGCAGAGCGTCTTGCAGGAGTCCCGTGCGGTTTTCCCTGTTGGTGAAAGCGGCAACGGCAGCCTTATCGGGCGCCTGCTCTTCCCCGCGGCAAAGCAGCCCGCCGCGGTCGCACATCAAAATATCCTTGACGCCGATGTGCTGCAGCAGCCGCGCAATCGCCACCCCGGCGGCGCCCGCGCCGGAAATTGTGACCACGCAATCCTCCAGCCGCTTACCCACCACCTGCATGGCGTTGATCAGCGCCGCAAGGGTCACCACAGCCGTGCCGTGCTGGTCGTCATGGAAAACCGGGATGCTGCAAACCTCCTTGAGCCTGCGTTCAATCTCAAAGCAGCGCGGCGCGGCAATATCCTCCAGATTGATGCCGCCAAAGCTGCCCTGGAGCAGTTCCACCGTGCGGACAATTTCGTCCACATCCTTGCTGCGGATGCATAATGGGATAGCGTCCACCCCGCCGAATTCCTTGAACAGGACACATTTTCCTTCCATCACGGGCATTGCCGCCTCCGGACCGATATCGCCCAAGCCCAGCACTGCCGTGCCATCGGTCACCACGGCAACGGTATTCCAGCGCCGGGTGAGGGCAAAGCTTTTGGCTGGATCCTTTTGGATTTCCAGGCAGGGCTGCGCCACGCCCGGGGTATAGGCAAGTGAAAGCGCTTCTTCGTTCGTGACCGGCGCACGGGATACGATCTCGATTTTTCCCTGCAATTGCGCATGCAGCTTTAATGATTCACGGGCATAATCCATGTGGAACTATCTTCTCCTTTGTTTATTGTTTTTGGCTTCTCTTCGCTTTTCTGCTTCGGTACGCGCGGCGCAGCAGCAACGCAAGAACCACGGCCGGCACGGCGCCCAGCGCAAAGTAGGGAAGCGCACTGATCAGCCACGCGAACAGAGCCTTCGCGCCCCGCCCGATGGAAAACAGGTTTTCCTTCAGGTTTTGCCCAATCTGCCGCCAAAAGCCCTGCGGCTGATCCGGGCTAACGCGTTCCACCTCAATGATATCCAGCGTAATGGTGCTCAGATCAATTTGGTCGTCAAGCAGGCGAAGCTGCGCTTCCAGGCTGTCCAGCTCATGGCGCACCTTGGTCAGCTGCTCCTGCACCTGGAGCACATCGCTGAGCTGGTCCGCTTTTTCCAGCAACCCCAGCAGCGCATCCCGCTCGGTTTGCAG
>JAISQZ010000084.1 GCA_031273905.1 Oscillospiraceae bacterium
ATATCCTTGGTCACCCCGCGTACAAGCATTTTTTCCATATTTGCAACCTCCTTCACGATGGTTCCCGCTTTGTTGGTCAGGCTGGAGAGCACCTCCAGCTCCACATGATATTTTTTTGCCATTTCCACCGAACGGTTGTTGAGCACCTGCGCACCGAGCGTTGCAAGCTCCAGCATTTCATCATAGGTGATTTCGCTGAGCTTCGCCGCGTTTTTCACCTTGCGCGGGTCGGCGGTGAACACGCCCTCCACATCGGTGAAAATCTGGCAGCGGTCGGCGTGCATGGCGGCGGCGAGGGCGACTGCGCTGGTGTCGGAGCCGCCGCGCCCGAGGGTTGTGATGTCGTCATATTTGCAGATCCCCTGGAAGCCTGCCACTACCGCAATATTTTTGCGTCCAATTTCCACTTGAAGCCGCTCGGAACGGATCGCCTTGATCCGCGCGGCGCCATACTTGGAATCGGTTTGGAAGCAAGCCTGCCAGCCCAGCAGCGAAACGGCGGGGCAGCCAAGCTCGTTGATTGCCATGGCAAGCAGCGAGACGGAGATTTCCTCCCCTGCGGCCAAGAGCATATCCAGCTCGCGCTTGGGCGGCTTTGCGCTGAGTTCCGCCGCCTTTGCAAGCAGATCGTCGGTGGTATCCCCCTGCGCGGAAACCACGACGATCACATCGTTGCCCGCGCGGTAAGTGTCGGCGACGATCCGTGCCACATTGCGCACACGGCTGGCATCAGCGACGGAGCTGCCGCCGAATTTTTGGACGATTAGCGCCATAGAAGATCCTCCTGTCGGTGAGATGAACGCAAGCTTTGCAGCCGCTTGCATTTGATGGTTTTTGCGGACGTGTTGCCGTTGCCTAAAGCTCCGCCACGCGCAGTATGGAATCCGGGCGCAAGCCGGGCAGCCGCGCAATTGCGGCGCACACATCGCGTTCCCGGCGCACAGGGGTGACAAAGGCAATTTCGCCGGACGGCGCGGCAGCACGCCGCAATTGCTTCGCGCCGGGGAAGGCTTGCAGCAGGGCTGCCTGCAGCGCGTTTTCCTTGGCGGCGCTATGACCGCGCACATAAAACCGTGCGCAGTCCTCCTCTGCAGGGGCGACAAAGTCTGCCCGCCCCGCTTCCCAGCCTATGAATTTTCGCTTCTGAACATGCTTTCCGCAGTCGATGATGTCCGCCACCACGGCGCTTGCGGTGGGCAGCTTGCCAGCGCCCCTGCCATAGAAAATTACATCGCCGATGGCATCGCCGCGCACCAGGATGGCGTTATAGACGTCGCCCACGCCGGAAAGCAGGCTGGAATGCGGCACCAGCGCGGGCGCTACTGTTGCGGTGATCCTGCCGTCCGGCAAACGTTTTGCGCAACCGAGGAGCTTGACGGCGCAGCCAAAGCTCTCCGCATATGCCATATCCTCCTGCCCAAGCGCGGAAATGCCCTGTGTGCGCACCTGCGAAGGCGCCACATGCTGCCCGAAAGCAAGCGCCGCAAGGATACAGATTTTGCGGCAGGCATCGTATCCTTCAATGTCGGCGGTCGGATCCTTTTCGGCGTAGCCGTTTTCCTGCGCCACGCGAAGGGCGTCGGCGAAGGGCATTGCGTCTTCGATCATACGCGTGAGGATGAAGTTGGTGGTGCCGTTGAGGATGCCTGCCACCTCGCTGATGGTGTTGGCGGCCAGGCACTGCGAAAGCGGGCGAATGATCGGGATGCCGCCGCCTACGCTGGCTTCAAACAAAAAATTAACGTTATGCTCTTTTGCCACCTGAAGCAGCTCGCAGCCCATGCAGGCCACCAGTTCCTTGTTGGAGGTGACAACGCTTTTGCCCGCTTGCAGGCAGGCGCGCACAAATTCAAAGGCGGGGTGCAGCCCGCCCATAGTTTCCGCAACGATCCCGACGGCGGGATCCTCCAGTATGGCATTGAAATCGTGCGTCACCAGATGCCCGAAGGGATCGCCCGGAAAATCCCGCAGATCAAGAATATATTTGAGGCGCAGGGAGGACTGCATTGAGTGGGCGACAATGCTCTCGTAATTTTTCGCCAGCAGCTGCGCCACGCCGGAACCCACCACGCCATAGCCCATGATTGCAAGATCCATCCGAAATCAGCCGTCCTTTCACCAAACTGCATGACTGCCGTCCAAATATCAAAATCAAATAAAAAAGCTGCGATGAAGCACGCAAAGGAACTCCACCGCAGTTGACTGCGGAGCACAATTCATTTTATCAAGCCTGAACGGAAAAGTCAAGAAAAAAGTACGGAATGCGCGGCATTTTTCCCTTCGGCGCAGGGGGGAAAGGGATGAAGCATCGAAAAAAGAAAGGCAAAGAATCCGCATTCTTATTTCACCCCGACGCAACGAAAACATAAAGATTTTCCGCTTGATTCCCGGCGGCGCAAGTGGTATAATAAACGAGTAAAACATATTTCGATTTACACGAAAGGAGAGCATTCGATGAATTATTCCCACGAAGTGGAACAGATGTGCGTCGTCGCGAAGGGTCCTCACCACGGACCAGCTCCCATCCCAGAGGAGGGGCGTTGGGTGAAAGCTTACGAAATCAAGGATATTTCCGGGCTTTCGCACGGGGTAGGCTGGTGTGCGCCGCAGCAGGGCGCCTGCAAGCTCACGCTCAACGTAAAGGAGGGCATTGTCCAGGAAGCGCTGCTGGAAACCATCGGCTGTTCCGGCATGACGCACTCCGCAGCGATGGCGGCGGAGATCCTGCCCGGCAAAACGCTGCTGGAATGCCTGAACACCGATCTTGTCTGCGATGCCATCAACGTTGCCATGCGCGAAATTTTTCAGCAATTTGCTTACGGTCGCACACAAAGCGCCTTTTCCGAGGACGGGCTTCCAATCGGCGCGGGCTTGGAGGATCTGGGCAAGGGGCTGCGTTCACAGATCGGCACAATGTATTCCACCAAGGCAAAAGGTGTGCGTTTTATGGAAATGGCGGAAGGCTACGTCACCCGCTTGGCGCTTGACGGCGACGATCAGGTGATCGGCTATGAGTTCATCCGCCTGGGCAAATTCCTAGAGGATATCCGCCACGGCACGGAGCCGGGGGCGGCGCTCAAAAAGAATACCGGCAGTTATGGCAGATTTGCCGAAGCCGTCAAGTACATTGACCCGAGGGAAGAATAAGAGAGAGGAGATGATCCACCATGGCAAACGATATGAAGTTTGAGGGCAAGGAACGCCGGATTGAAAAGCTGGAAGCCGCGCTTGCCGCCGAAGGGCTGGAAAGCCTGGAAGCCGCGCGTGCGCTGTGTCTTTCAAGGGATATTGATGTGGAAGCAATCGTCAAAGGCGTGCAGCCCATCGCGTTTGAAAACGCCGTTTGGGCCTATACCCTGGGCGTCGCACTGGCAATCAAGGCGGGCGTGAGGGATGCCGCTAAGGCCGCCGCCGTGATCGGCAAGGGCTTGCAGGCTTTTTGCGTCCCCGGCTCCGTTGCGGAACAGCGCAAGGTCGGTCTGGGTCACGGCAATCTGGGCGCAATGCTGCTGGAAGAAAAAACAAAATGCTTCGCCTTTTTGGCCGGGCATGAATCCTTCGCCGCGGCGGAGGGTGCCATCGGCATTGCGCGCACGGCAAACAAGGTGCGCAAGGAACCCCTGCGGGTGATCCTCAATGGGCTTGGCAAGGATGCGGCAATGATCATTTCCCGCATCAACGGCTTCACCTATGTGCAAACCGATTATGATTTTTATACCGACCCGCTCAATATCGTCAAAAGCAGCGCTTATTCCAGCGGTGAGCGCGCAAAGGTGCGCTGCTACGGCGCAAACGACGTCCTTGAAGGCGTGGCGGTGATGAAACACGAGCAGGTGGATGTTTCCATCACCGGCAATTCCACCAACCCCACCCGCTTCCAGCACCTGGTGGCCGGCACCTATAAAAAATGGTCGAACGAAACCGGCACGGCGTATTTTTCCGTCGCTTCCGGCGGCGGCACCGGGCGCACACTGCACCCGGATAATATGGCTGCGGGTCCCGCTTCCTATGGTTTGACCGATTCCATGGGCAGAATGCACGGGGACGCGCAATTTGCCGGTTCCTCCTCCGTGCCGGCGCATGTGGAGATGATGGGTCTGATCGGTATGGGCAACAACCCAATGGTCGGCGCGACGGTGGCGTGTGCCGTGGCGGTTGAGCAGGCGGGCAAATAGGGCACAACCCCTTGGTATTACTGGCTTTGTTGGATTTGATGCTTCTCCCTTCGCAAAACAAACGCAAGCAAAAAGCGCAAAAAACGAACGTGCACAAAAGCGAGGCTATAGCAGCCTCGCTTTTGTTGTGACTGTTGCGCTGTGTGAAGAAGCGCCGATTGACATGGAGGAAAACCCTATTTCCCCGCAAGGCGCTGGATCATCACAAAGGTTTCCTCGCTTAAAATGTGCTCCATTTTACAGGCGTCAGCGGCAGCGGTTTTTTCATTGACACCGTTTTTCACCAGCCAGTCAAAGAGCGTTTCGTGCCGCGAAAATACGCGTTTTGCGACCGCTTCACCCTCCGGCGTAAGGCTGATGAAGCTATCCGCATCCATTGTGATCATACCATTTTCGCGCAGCTTCTTCATTGCAACGCTGACGCTGGGCTTCGAAAAACCCATCTCACCCACAATGTCAATGGAACGCACACTGCCCGTTTTGCGGGAAAGCAACAGGATGGTTTCCAAATAATCCTCTGCGGACGCATGTATATCCATTATCCCTGACCTCGCTTCTTTTTTTGTCAAATAACGCGCACGCGCAGTACCCCCTCCAGCGCGGCAATTGCCGGTGCGTCCACGGCGCCCGCCGTATCCGCGACCGTATAGGCGACGCCTTGTGTTGCTTTGGTTACGAAAGCAACGGGCGTTTGCTTCAGTGCGCTCAAAATCGCCTCGGGCAACCCTTCCTCCGCTTTGTGAATCACCGTGACGCGGGTCTGGAAGGATGCTGGCAGCTCGGTTGACGGAAGATTGACGGAATTTTTGATTTCGCCCCGTTCCAGATATGCCGTCAACTGCCGCACTGCCATCACCGCACAATTATCCTCGGATTCCGGCGTGGAAGCACCCAAATGCGGGATCGCCGTCACGCCGGGTACACCGATCAGCTCATCCCTCGGGAAGTCCGTCACATAAGCGGCGACCCTGCCACTTTCCAGCGCCGCGAGCAGACTGGCGCTGTCCACCAGCTCCGCGCGGGAAAAATTCAGAAGGCGCAAGCCCTCCTTCGCCGCAGCAAGGCTTTGGGCGTTGATGTAGCCCTTTGTTTCCTTCGCAAGCGGGAGATGCAGGCTGATGTAATCGCTTTTCGCGATCAGTGCGGCGGCATCCTCCAGCACAGTGATCCCGGCGCAAAGCTCCGCCTTGCCGGTCTCGGTCAGATAGGGATCCACGCCAATCACCCGCATCCCAAGCTCCGCCGCAGCGTTTGCGACCAGACGACCGATGGCGCCCAAGCCGATCACCCCCAAGGTTTTGCCGAGGATTTCCGGTCCGGTGAAGGCGGATTTGCCTTTTTCGACCAGCTTGCCCACGTTTTCCCCCTCGCCCTTCAAGCCCCGGCACCAGACCATGGCCGCATCAATCTTGCGGGAAGCCAGGAACAGCCCCGCAACCACCAGTTCCTTTACGGCGTTGGCGTTCGCGCCCGGCGTGTTGAAGACGCACACACCTTGGGCGGTACAGGCTTCAATGGGGATATTATTCACCCCCGCGCCCGCCCGCGCAATGGCAAGGGTCGCGGGATCCAACGGCGTTTCGTGCAGGGAAGCGGAACGCACCAGAATAGCCGCAGGCGCTTCCACCGCGTCGCCGCAGTTATAGCCCGCAGGGAACTGCGCCAGCCCGCAGGCGGCAATTTTATTTAAGGTTTGAATGTTTGTCATGTTTCCATTTCCTTCCGTCACAAATATGAATCAATAGCGGGAACCGCTTTAGCAAAATCTCATGCTCCTTTTATGAATTCTTCGCTTCAAATGCGCGCATGAATTCCACCAAGGCTTCCACGCCCTCCACCGGCATAGCGTTGTAAATAGAAGCGCGCATCCCGCCGACGGAGCGGTGCCCCTTGAGATTGACAAAGCCTGCGGCGGCGGCCTCCTTCACAAAAGCGGCGTTGAGTTCCTCGTTCCCGGCGACAAAGGTGACATTCATAATGGAACGGAATTCCGGCACAACGGGATTGCGGAACATGGCGCTGCTATCCAGATAATCATAGAGCAGCTTCGCTTTATAGTCATTGCGCTGTTTCACGGCTTCCAAACCGCCAAGCTGCTTGATCCACTCCAGCACCAGCCTGCAGATATAGATCGACCAGCACGGCGGTGTATTATACATCGATTCATTCTCCGCAACTGCTTTGTAATCTATCACCGTCGGGGTATCCGGGCGGGCAGCGCCAATCAGATCCTCGCGGACAATGACTACCGTCAGACCCGCAGGGGCGATATTCTTCTGTGCGCCGCCGAAGAGCAAACCGAATCTGGAAACGTCCAGCGGTTCCGAAAGGAAGCTGGAGGAAATATCCGCCACCAGCGGCACATTGCCCGTCTGCGGCAGTTGGCTCCATTTGGTGCCGAAAATGGTGTTGTTGTGGCAGATATAGAAATAATCCGCATCCGGGGTGAAGTCGGCGGGATCCAGCGGCGGGATCACCGAAAAGGCCTGCGCCTTGGAACTCGCAACAAGCTTGATTTCACCGTATTTCCGCGCTTCCTGATAGGCTTTGTTTGCAAATTGCCCCGTGATCACATAATCCGCCTTGCCTGAACCGTTCAGCAAATTGAGCGGAATGCCGGCAAATTGCAGTGAAGCGCCGCCCTGCAAGAAAAGCACCTTGTAGTTTTCCGGAATACCCATGACCTCGCGGAACAGCGACTGCGCACCGAAAATGATCTCCTCATACACCTTGCTGCGGTGCGACATTTCCATCACCGATTGCCCGCTGCCGTTGTAATCCAGCATTTCCGCCGCCGCGCGGCTGAGAACAGATTCCGGCAGCATGGAGGGACCCGCCGAGAAATTGAAAACTCTTGCCATCGTGTTTTGTTCCTTTCTGCATATCAAGAAAATGGGAAACACATATGAGTTATTATACTGCTTTCGGGTGGCGAAAGTCAAGGGATGCGCCGCAAAGAAAAAGGCGATTCCGGATTCTTTTTTTGGGCAGGATGCTATCTGAAGGTATGACAGCTGCGGCAAAATTCTATTGCGGTTGAAATTCTTTTAAAAGCGCTCGGCCGCTTTTCCCGCCTTTAAATAAATTCAATTTAAGCCAAAGAAACTCTTGCATTCCTCAACGCAACGTTGTATAGTTAGAATGAAAGAAAAAGGAGGTTCTTAAGTCATGGATTGGGTTAGTGTATTGTCTTTTTTTGAAGAAAAAGGAATCGCCATCCTCAATGTGTTTGTGTGCATACTCGCCTTCATCGTCAACCCGTTCATCAGCCTGTTCAACCCGCCCCTGCCGGCGTTTACGCCTTCGCCTGAACCGCCGCCGGCGCTGGTCGCCAAACAGTCCATTGCCGATTTCGTCATCCTCTACGGCACAGACGCCACCGTGCAGGAAATCAACGCCGCAACCATCCTGGCGGATTATCTGTTCCGAATCACCGGGCAGACGTTTTCCGTTTTCGCGGAAGATGCCGCGCCGGAAAACAACGCGATTTTAGTGGGAAAAACCACCCGAACCGGCGATGTTGATTATGAAGCCTTGGGTGCCGAAGGCTACCTGATTCGCCCCCAAGGGAACCACATCGTTATTACGGGCGGTGCGCCCCGGGGCGTGCTTTATGGCGTGCACCGCTTTTTGGAGAAATATTTTGACTGCCACTGGTATGCCGCCACATCGCAGGTCATCCCAAAAGGTCCGGCGGCCATTGCCCAAGTGCAGGAGGAAGTCTTTGTCCCGGCCTTGGAATACCGGGAAACGGACTGGCTCAGCCCCCGAAACCAAACCTACGCGCTCGCCAACCGGCTCAATGGTAACATGTGCAGCCGGATTCCTGACGACCTCGGCGGCAACATGGGCTACAGCGGTTCCTTCGCCCACACGATCATTAACCAGTTTTTGCGTCCGGACGAGTTCTTTGAAGCCCATCCCGCCTGGTACGCTTACCGGGAAGACAGCAAAAGCCGTGTGCCGCAGCAGTTGTGCCTCACCAACCCGGAGGTGCTCGCAGAGATGATCCGCGAAGTG
>JAISQZ010000135.1 GCA_031273905.1 Oscillospiraceae bacterium
AGGCAACAGGTGAAACGTAGTCTTGGAACACCGGCTGCAATCCGCGCCGCACAAGCATGGCGCGGATTTCCTCCACGCTGCGTCTGTCGGCGATTTCGAACTGCGGATCGCCCTTGACTTCTTCGCTGTGCCCCCCCACACCGACGTTCACCCCGGCGGAAATTTTTGTGGCGACCAGACCGGCGGCGTGATCCCGGAAGCGCGGGGATTCCCGTGTGGAAATAGTGATTCCCGCAAAGGGGAGGAACAGCCGGTAGGCGAGCATCACCTGGAGCAGCCGACGCTGGGTGACAGCGCCTGCGGAAATATCCGCGCGGCCGGGGAAAGGACGCAACCGTGGAAAGGAGAAGGAAAGCTCCGCGTGGGGATACGCTTGCTGGAGATAAAATGCGTGCAAACCCGCCGCGAGCGCGTCACGCCGAAAATCCCCCAGCCCCAGCAGGGAACCAAAGGCAACGCCGCGCATCCCGCCTTGCAGGGCGCGTTCCTGTGCGTGAAAGCGATAGGGGAAGCAGCGCTTGCTGCCTTTTGGATGCACTTCGGCATAAAGCGCGGTATCGTAGGTTTCCTGGTATACGCTGACGTAATCTGCGCCGCATTCGCGCAAATAGCGGTATTCCTCCGTGTTGAGCGGATAAATCTCAATGCCGATCACGCCGAAATAACGCGAAAGCAGGCGGATGGCTTCGCCGATATATTCCACGCCGGAAGCGCTGCGGCATTCGCCTGTGAGGATGAGGATTTCCCGCAAGCCGCTCTGTGCGATCTGTTCCGCTTCGCGTTCGATTTCCGCCGGGCTGAGCTTGCCGCGGCGGATTTTGTTGTTGCAGCTGAAGCCGCAGTAGCTGCAGTGGTTTTCGCAATAATTCGCGATATAAAGCGGGGTGAAAATCCCCACCGTGTTGCCGAACCAGCGGCGGGTTTCGCCCTGCGCGGCCTGCGCCAGTTCTTCCAGCAGCGGCTCTGCGGCAGGGGAGAGCAGAGCGGCAAAATCAGCGGTCGTTTTTTGCGTGGTCTGCAGGGCACGGCGCACGTCCTGCACCGTGCAGCGCTCTGGCGCGAAGCCTTCCCTTTCCTGCAGCACGGCGTTCATCCAGGGGGAATCGCTTTGTTCCATGCCGGGCTGATATTCCATCGGGTCAAAAGCAAGCTGTTTCACGCGCCGTCCTCCAAAAAGCCGGTCAGAGGGCTGGAAGCCTCCGCGCCCTGCGGAAGCACGCGCCCCAAGCCCGCCAGATAAGCCCTGCGCCCCGCTTCAATCGCCAAGGCAAAAGCGTGCGCCATCGCCGCCGGATCCGCGGCGGTTGCCACGGCGGTGTTCGCCATGATTGCCGCCGCGCCAAATTCCATTGCTTCGCAGGCCTGTGAAGGACGCCCGATGCCTGCGTCAACTATGACGGGCAGCGGAATTTCGCTGATCAATATTTGGATGAAATCCCTTGTGATCAGACCCTTATTGCTGCCGATGGGCGCCGCTAGAGGCATCACCGCCGCAGCGCCCGCCCGCAGCAGTGCGCGGGCGACAGGAAGATCCGGACTGATATAAGGAAGCACGTCAAAGCCTTCCGCCGCAAGGATTTCAGTTGCTTTCACGGTTTCCGCGTTTTCGGGTAGAAGATACTTCGCGTCGCGCATGATTTCAATTTTTACAAAATCGCCGCAGCCAAGCGCCCGCGCAAGCCTGGCGATGCGCACAGCCTCTTCGGCGCTACGCGCGCCTGAGGTATTGGGGATCAGAGTGACGCCGCGGGGGATATAATCCAGGATGTTTTCCTGCCCGCCGGTGTTTGCTCGGCGCAGCGCCAGGGTGATCATCTGTGCACCGCCATGCTGCGCCACAGCTTGGATCAAAGGCAGTGAAAATTTGCCAGAACCCAGGATAAAGCGGGAGGTGAATTCTTTTTTGCCAAGACGCAGGGTGTCGCTCATGCGGAAGCTTCCTTTCAAATAATGCTATCATTGTATGGTTTAAGCGCGAAAACAGCAAAAGAACAGTGAAACGATTGGGATTTGCTGATGTTTTTCGGGCATGCGATCTGTTTTGTTTTATCCTCCGCCCATAAAATGCAGAATATTCAGATCGTCCTCCGGCGCAAGCGCGACGGCGGCAAACTGTTCCCGCGCGAAGATATCGCCGTTGCGTTCAACAACCACGTGCGCGGGGTTATAACCGTTTTGTTCCAAAAAGGTGAGCAAAGTACCGGATGAAAACGCGACTTCTTTTCCGTTGACGTGCATGGCTTATGCCTCCGTTTCTGTGATTTGGCGGTGCAGTAATGGGCCGTTTGGTAGGGTGAACGCCGGTTTTTCCCGGAGAAGCTGCGTCAGCCAGGCTTTTGCAAGGCGAACGCTTTCCGGCAGGGAGTGCCCCTGCGCCAGGCGGCAGGCAATGGCGCTTGAAAGCGTGCAGCCTGTGCCGTGGGCCAAACTGTGACCGATGCGCGGGCCGCGCAGCCAGAGCGCCGCGCCGTCCTGCCAGAGCAGGTCGCTGGCCTCGCCGGGCAGATGCCCACCCTTGAGCAGCACAGCCGTTTGGCTTTGCTGTGAAAGCGCTTGCGCCGCCTGCTGCATTTCCTCCTCGCAGGCGACCGCAAGTCCGGTCAGCGCTTGGGCTTCCGGAAGATTCGGCGTGAGCAGCGTCGCCAAGGGAAACAGTTCCCGTCGCATTAGCGCGACTGCGTCCTCCCCGGCAAGCGCCGCGCCGCTCGTGGCAACCAGCACAGGATCAAGCACCACCGGCACGCCGGGCAACCGCCGCAGAACCTCCGCAGTCGCCTGCACGGCATGGGCGCTGGGCAGCATCCCGATTTTGATGGCATCCGGCTTAAAATCAGGCAGCAAGCTTTCCAGCTGCCGCGCCAAAAAATCAGGCGGCGGCGTGTGAATTGCCAAAAGACCCCGGGTGTTTTGCGCCGTGAGCGCCGTGATTGCCGAACAGCCGTAGCAGCCGTGAGCGGCAAAGGTCTTCAGATCCGCCTGGATGCCCGCCCCCCCGCTGGAATCAGAACCGGCAATTGTCCACACAATGCGTGGCTTCATCGGATCACTTCCCGTCACAGTACAGTTCGATTTTTTCTCCGGCAAGGATCTGGTTCACCGTGCGCATGGCGCACATTCTGCCGCACATGGAGCAGGTTTTTTTCTCTGCGGGCGGCAGGCTGTCATGGTATTTCCGCGCTTTTTCCGGATCAAGGGCAAGGGAGAACATCTCCTCCCAGTCAATGCGCCGCCGCGCGTCACTCATGCGGTTATCCACATCCCGCGCACCGGGCAGACCTTTGGCGATATCCGCCGCGTGGGCGGCAATCTTGCTTGCCACGATCCCTTCGCGCACGTCCTCCAGATCCGGCAGGCGCAAATGCTCCGCCGGGGTGACGTAGCAGAGGAAATCCGCGCCGCTCGCCGCCGCAATCGCCCCGCCGATGGCGGAGGTGATGTGGTCATAGCCAGGCGCGATATCCGTCACCAACGGACCTAGGACATAGAACGGCGCGTTGTGGCAAAGCTTTTTTTCCAGCAGCACATTCGCCTGAATCTCATTCATCGCCATGTGTCCGGGGCCTTCGATCATCACCTGCACATCCTGCGCCCAAGCGCGTTGGGTCAGGTGCCCAAGCTCAATAAGCTCGCAAAGCTGCGCCGCATCCGAGCTATCCTTCGTGCAGCCCGGGCGCATGGCGTCGCCAAGGCTGATGGTTACGTCGTGCGCTTTGAGGATTGCCATCACATCATCATAAAATTCGTAAAACGGGTTTTCGTTGCCGGTCATCTCCATCCAGGCAAAGAGCAGCGATCCCCCCCGCGAAACAATGTTGGTCAGCCGGGGGCTGCGCTTGAAGGCTTCGATGGTCCGCCTGTTGATCCCCGCGTGTATCGTCACAAAATCCACGCCCTCCTTGGCATGGGCTTCCACCACGCGCAAAAAGTCCTGTGCGCTGATGTCAAGTAAATCCTTTTCAAGGTAACCTACCGCGTCATACATTGGCACGGTGCCGATCATCGCGCCGGAAAGCGCAAGCAGCTCCCGCCGGAAAGCGGTGGTCTTGCCGCAGTTGGAAAGATCCATGATGCTTTCGCAGCCCATTTCCAGCGCAAGGCGCGCCTTTTTCAGTTCGCGCTCATAGTCGCGGCTGTCGCCCGAAATGCCGAGGTTGACGTTGATTTTTGTACGCAGCCCCTGCCCGATGCCTTCGGGCGAAAGACTTTTGTGGTGGATATTTGCCGGGATGGCAACCGCTCCGCAGGCTACCCTTTCGCGGATTGCTTCCGGGGCAAGGCCCTCTTTTTCGGCGACAAGGCGCATCTGTTCGGTGACGCTGCCCGCCTTGGCCGCTTGCATCTGGGTTTGATATTGCACAATGGTTCCTCCTATGCTTTGGCTGAGTCTTCTATCGTTTGCAGGGCTAGCCGGTGCAGTCTCCGGGCTGCGGCTTCAATATCCGCCGCGCCAAAGACGGCGCTGACCAGCGCGAAGCCCGCCATGCCGCAGCCCTTGAGCCGCAGGATGTTTTCCGCGCTGATTCCCCCGATTGCAACCACCGGGATGCGCACCGCGCCGCAAATCGCGCGGAAGCGTTCCAATGGCATGGGGCTTGCGTCAAGCTTTGTGTTTGTGCCGAATACGGCACCGCTGCCGATGTAATCCGCGCCGGCGGCCTCGGCGGCAAGCGCCTGTTCCACGCTGCGTGCGGTGGCGCCGAGGATCGCGCCGCCCAGCAGCGCCCGCGCCTGGGTCAAATCGCCGTCCAAAGCGCCCAAATGCGCCCCCGCGCAGCCAAGCTCCCTTGCCAGATCCGCCCGGTCATTGAGGATCAGCGCAGCGCCGTAAGCGTCCGTTACCCGTTTAACCGCTTGGGCGCTGCGCAGCAGCTCCGCGTCGCCGCGCCGTTTTTCGCGCAGCTGGATCATGGTTGCACCGCCGCGAAGGGCGGCTTCCACCTGTTTTGGAAGATTTTCGCCGCCGTTGGTAACGGCGTATAAAAGCAGCTGTGTTCGTTCCATGCGGCACCGCCCATCCTTGCTTAAGTATACCACGCGGCGGCAGGGAAGTCAATGCATGAATCCGCCCGCGCTTGCCCATACTTCCCTTGAAAAGGAAAGAGGAGGGCGACCATGCATTTCAATAAAGTGGAAATCTGCGGGGTGAACACCGCGAAGCTCAAGGTGCTCAAGGAAGCGGAGAAACGGGCGCTGCTTGAGCGCGTGCGGCAGGGGGATAAGCAGGCGCGCGAAGAGCTGGTCAACGGCAATTTGCGCCTGGTGTTAAGCGTGCTGCAGCGCTTCACAAGCCGGGAGGAAAATATGGACGACCTTTTTCAGGTGGGCTGCATCGGGCTGATGAAGGCAATTGACAACTTCGATACCAGCCTCAATGTGCGCCTTTCCACCTACGCCGTGCCAATGATCATCGGCGAGATCCGCCGCTATCTGCGGGATAACAACGCCGTGCGCGTCAGCCGCTCGCTGCGGGACGCCGCGTACCACGCAATGCAGGCGCGCGAACGTCTTTCCGCCGCCTGGCAGCGCGAACCTTCCGTGGAAGAAATCGCGGCGGAAATGGGGCTGAAGAAGGAGGAGGTCGTTCTTGCGTTGGAATCCATTGTCGATCCCGTTTCGCTTTATGAACCGGTTTATTCTGACGGAAGCGATACGATCTTTGTGATGGATCAGATCGGTGACCGCAACGCGGAGGAGGGCTGGATTGATGAAATGATGCTGCGCCAGGCGATCCAGGCGCTCAGCCCAAGGGAAAAGAAGATCCTCCATCTGCGCTTTATGCAGGGGAAAACACAGATGGAGGTGGCGCAGGAAATCGGCATTTCGCAGGCGCAGGTTTCGCGCCTAGAAAAGGGTGCAATCGGGCGGATCAAGCATCCGGGCTGAGCATTTGTGAAGCAATTGTTAATTTTAACCGAAAGGGCTTGATTTTTCCAGCGGCAGCGGTTAAAATAAGATTAGCACTCAAGCCAATCGAGTGCTAAATTACTGCCCACTTATTATTATTTAGGAGGTATTTGGAAATGATGATCAAACCCTTGTCTGACCGTGTGGTGCTCAAGCTTGTGGAAGCCGAGGAGACCACGAAGAGCGGCATCATCCTTGCCGGTTCCGCGCAGGAAAAGCCGCAGATCGCTGAGGTGATTGCCGTGGGTCCCGGCGGCGTGGTGGATGGCAAAGAAGTTGTCATGAACGTCAGCGTCGGCGATAAAGTGATCACCAACCAGTATTCCGGCACGAAGGTGAAGCTTGACGGGGAGGAATACACGGTTGTGCGCGTGGGAGACATCCTGGCGACGGTTGTTGCGTAAATTAAAGTTTAGAAGAGAATCAGAAGGAGGAGAATTGACTTATGGCAAAGCAAATCATTTACGGTGAGGCCGCGCGCCGTGCGCTGCAAGCGGGCATTGACAAATTGACGGATACGGTGAAGATCACCCTGGGACCCAAGGGGCGCAACGTGGTGCTGGACAAAAAATATGGTGCGCCGCTGATTACCAACGACGGTGTGACCATTGCCAAGGACATTGAGCTTGAAGAGCCCTTTGAAAACATGGGTGCGCAGCTGGTGAAGGAGGTTGCCACGAAGACCAATGACGTTGCGGGCGACGGCACCACCACGGCGACCTTACTTGCGCAGGCGCTGGTGCGCGAGGGCATGAAGAACGTTGCCGCCGGCGCAAATCCCATGGCGGTGAAGCTCGGCATTCAAAAGGCGGCGGATGCTGCGGTGGCTTCACTGCGCGAAAATTCCAAGCAAGTGGCTTCCCCCGCGGATATTGCGCGCATCGCGACGGTTTCTTCCGGTGACGCGGCGATCGGCACGATTGTTTCTGATGCCATGGAAAAGGTGACAAAGGACGGCGTGATCACCGTGGAGGAATCCAAGACTGCGGAAACCGATTGCGACGTGGTGGAGGGGATGCAGTTTGATCGCGGCTATATCTCCCCTTATATGGTGACGGACACGGAGAAGATGGAAGCTGTGATTGACGACGCTTACATCTTGATCACCGATAAAAAGATTTCCAATATTCAGGAAATTTTGCCCCTGCTGGAGCAGATTCTGCAATCAGGCAAAAAGCTGGTCATCATCGCCGAAGATATCGAAGGCGAAGCCCTTTCCACCATTCTGCTCAACCGCCTGCGCGGCACCTTTGTCTGCGTTGGTGTGAAAGCGCCGGGCTTTGGCGACCGCCGCAAGGAAATGCTTCAAGATATTGCCGTGCTCACCGGCGGCGAGGTGATCACCGCCGATCTTGGGCTGGAACTCAAGGAAACCACCGTTGAACAGCTTGGCCGCGCAAAGACTGTGCGCGTTGCGAAGGAGACCACCACAATTGTCAATGGCGCGGGCGAAAAGAGCGCAATCGCCGCGCGCGTGGCGCAGATTCGTTCACAGATTGAGGTTTCAACCTCGGACTTTGACCGCGAAAAGCTGCAGGAGCGTCTGGCGAAGCTGGCGGGCGGCGTAGCGGTGGTGCGTGTGGGCGCCGCGACTGAAACAGAGATGAAGGAAAAGAAGCTGCGCATTGAGGATGCCCTTGCCGCAACAAAAGCAGCGGTGGAGGAAGGCTATGTGGCAGGCGGCGGTGTTGCCCTGCTCAACGCTATCCCCAGTGTGAAGAGCTTGCTGGAAAACGAAACGGATTCGGATATCAAGACGGGCATTGCCATTGTGCTGCGCGCGCTTGAGGAGCCGATCCGCCAGATTGCCGCCAATGCGGGCGTGGAGGGTTCCGTGATCGTCAATGCCATCATGGAAAAAGGGACGCTTGGATATGGCTTTGATTTTGCCGCCGGGGCGTATGTGGATATCCTGGAGGCCGGGATTCTTGATCCGACCAAGGTCACCCGCAGCGCGTTGACCAACGCCGCTTCCGTCGCGGCGCTGGTGCTCACCACAGAGAGCCTGGTTGCCGATAAGCCCGACCCGCAGGCGGATGCCGCCGCGAATGCCGCTGCTATGGCGGCTCAGGGCGGCGGCGGGATGTATTAATCCCTAACACGCCGGAGGCGGATACCAGGCGAGAGGCTTGCATCAAACAAAGTTCCCCTTTTCCGGAAAACAAGGAAAAGGGGAATTGCTTTGTTTGAAAACCGAATTACGCTGCGCTTGAGGTTTGAAACCGCGTTGAAAACGCTTGCTGTGCTTTCGTCATCGCGGCAACTTTCCTTTCCGAACTGGATATAATATGCTACTAGTAAAGGATTATTACAATAACTGTTTTATGATTAGTGGGAAGTTAAAAGAGAAAAGGATTGCATTTTCCGTCCGGATCGTTTATAATAACTACGGATTTGCTTTTATTGAGGAGGGGTTGGCGTGAACGATA
>JAISQZ010000169.1 GCA_031273905.1 Oscillospiraceae bacterium
AAAACAAGCCTGTGATTGTTC
Source organism: Oscillospiraceae bacterium (assembly GCA_031273905.1). Classification (GTDB taxonomy): domain Bacteria; phylum Bacillota; class Clostridia; order Oscillospirales; family Acutalibacteraceae; genus WRMQ01. The sequence goes on from JAISQZ010000169.1 coordinate 22, forward strand.
CGTCCCGCGCAATATCCATGCGGCAGGCGGCGGGTTCCCGGGGCAAGCCGGGCATGGTCATGATATCGCCTGTGAGCGCGACCACAAAACCAGCGCCCGCGCTGACGTAAAGCTCCCGCACCGTGACGGTGTGCCCCTGCGGCAGTCCCAGTTTTGCCGGATCATCCGAAAGGGAATACTGCGTCTTCGCAATGCAGACAGGCAAGCCGCCAAAACCAAGCGCTTCCAGTCGTTCCAATGATTTCCGCGCCGCCGCTGTGAAGGCAACGCCCTGTGCGCGGTAAATTTTTGTTGCGATGGCACCGATTTTTTCTTCCAACGGCAGCTCCAAGGGGTAAAGCGCTGTGAATGCGGCGGCGCCGTCGCGCTGCTCAATGGTTTCGCAAACAAGCCTTGCCAGCGCCTCGCCGCCCTCGCCACCCTTGGCAAAGACCTCCGCCAGCGCCAGCGGCACGCCGCGTGCCGCGCAATCCTCTTGCAGGAAGCCGATTTCCGCCTCACTGTCGCCCGCAAAGCGGTTGAGCGCCACCACTACCGGCAAACCGAAGGCTTGCAGGTTTTCGATATGCGCACGTAAATTGACTGCGCCGCGTCTCAGCGCCGCCAGATCCTCCGCCGCCAAATCCGCTTTTGCGGCGCCGCCGTTGTATTTCAGTGCACGCACAGTCGCCACCAGCACCACAAGGCTTGGACGCAACGCCGCCATGCGGCACTTGATATCGAAGAATTTTTCCGCGCCAAGATCGGAACCAAAGCCCGCTTCCGTGACTGCGTAATCTGCTAGCTTGAGCGCCAGACGCGTGGCGCGCACGGAATTGCAGCCATGCGCAATGTTGGCGAAGGGTCCGCCATGCATCAGCGCGGGGCTGTTTTCCAGCGTCTGCACCAAATTGGGGTTGATTGCGTCCTTGAGCAGCAGTGTCATTGCGCCGCAGACCCCCAGGTCTTTCGCAAAAACCGGCTTGTTATGGCAGTCAAACGCCACCAGAATGCGTTCCAGCCGTGTGCGCAGATCATCCCTGTCCTCCGCAAGGCATAAAATCGCCATAATCTCGCTTGCCACAGTGATTTGGAAATGATCCTCGCGCGGTACGCCGTTGAATTTGCCGCCCAGACCCACTGTGATGTTGCGCAGCGCGCGGTCGTTCATATCCATGCAGCGCTTGAGCAGCACCTGCCGGGGATCAATTCCAAGAGGATTGCCCTGCTGCAGGGAATTATCCAGCACAGCGCAAAGGAGGTTGTTCGCCGCAGTGACGGCGTGCATGTCCCCCGTAAAATGTAGGTTGATGTCCTCCATCGGCAGCACCTGCGCAAAGCCGCCGCCCGCAGCGCCGCCTTTGACGCCGAACACAGGCCCCAGCGAGGGTTCGCGCAGGGCAATCACCGCCTTTTTGCCGATGCGCTGCATCGCCTGCCCTAAACCGACGGTGACGGTGGTTTTGCCCTCCCCCGCCGGGGTCGGGTTGATTGCCGTGACCAGAACCAGCTTGCCGTCGGGCCGCCGCGCCAGCCGTTCAAACAGAGCGCCGCTGAGCTTCGCCTTGTATTTTCCATAAAATTCCAAGTCATCCCCGGCAAGACCCAGCTTCTCGGCAATCTGACCGATGGGCAGCATGTGCGCCTGCTGCGCAATTTCAACGTCGCTTGGAAATGTGTTTGCGCTCATAAAAAACCTCCGCCGCTGTATTTTTTCAGCCTTCATTATACTGCGTCCGCCATAAAAACGCAACAAAAAATACCCGCCCAAAGCAAATCTGGACGGGTATTTTGGCGTTTGAGGTTAATATACAAAGTCGTGACACTTGACAACAGTGGATTGCGGCGCAGTCACATTGGTGGTGATGAAAGAAATTTTTACGTTGTTGGCAACAGCGCCCACCTGGAAGCCGCATTCGGAAGACGTAACCTGACCCTTCGCGTTGACGGTGAGCGTTGCGTAGCCATCGTGGTAGGTAAGAACACAATCGTTTTCGCTGGCGGTGATCAGATCACTGATATCCGTGATCGTTTTGAGAACCTCATCACGGGTGGCAATGCAGGCGACGCGGGAATGTGCGCTTTTGCCGCCTTTTGCAGGATTCTTTTCCTGAATGAGCTTGACAGTGATTTTCCAGCCGGTGCCGCTCTTGGTTGAGGTGATCGAAGTGATGTCACTGACCTTCAGGTCGGATGCGTTGGTATTATCAGAGAAAAATTTGCCGCCGTTTTTGCTTCCCTTTTTGATTGTTTCATATTCCCATTCGCCAGGCATCGCTTCGTCTTTGACTGATGCAACGATTCCGTTTGCAATGGAAGCAGCGCCACTTAGCTTGATTTCGTCGATTTTTTCAAGGTTGTCACGCTTGAAGCCCGGCTTTGCTACGCGCACGTTATTGGCAACCTTATTGAAGTAGGCAAGTTGTTCCGCCTTGCTCAAGGTATTGAGGTTTGCGGGCGGCGTGAGAGCACCCACGGGCGCGGCTGTTGCCGCAATTGTTGTGACGACACGTGTAGCAGCCGTTGTGACCACAGTGGAGCCATTGGGAAGGGTGATGACGGCCGTGGGAACAGTGGATGTGCCGGTCGGCAGCGTATCGGACTGTGTTTCTGTGGTCACGGGTTCAACCACGGCAACATCTTCCTCAGTGGTTGTGGTGGTTGTGGTTGCGGTGGTTGCGGTGCTGGTGGAATTCTCTGCGGGATCCCCGCCGCACGCAACAAGACCCGCCGCAATCGCAAGGACAAGAAGCGAAGCCAAGAGACTGGATACCATTTTTTTCATGTAGATTTCCTCTCCCATCATATAATGCTTATCACAGCTTCATCATACTACCATAAACCACCGCAAAATGCAAGAAGTTTTTCGATGAAAGCGCTGGATTTTTTTCTAAAAAATGGTATACTATAACTTATAAAAAGCGACGGAGGTTAACGCCATGCGAGAAAAAAATAGTACGGCGGAGGAACAGGGGCGGGCGCTGCAATATCTGAAGACGCACAGCGTCTGGTCGGGCATTGCGCCTCAGGCGCTTGAGGAAGCCGTCGCCCGGCATGGCACGGTGGAATGCTACGAGAAGGGCGAACGCATCTGGGGCGGCGAAATCGGTTACCGCCAAGCGCTGATGCTGGTGCTGGAGGGCAGCGCACAGGTGAAAAAGGAGCAGCTTTTGCTGAGCGTCCACCGGCAAGGCGATTATTTCGGTTTGGCGACGCTTTATTCCTCCGCCGGATTTTATGCCGCGGAAATTGAGGCGCTTGGGCGATGCCGCGTGCTTTCGATACCGAAGGAGGCGATTGACGCCCTGCTCGACGCCCACCCGCAGG
>JAISQZ010000184.1 GCA_031273905.1 Oscillospiraceae bacterium
CTTCCTTCAGATTCCGCCTCACGACGGACACCCTTGGTGTTCAGCTATACCCTTCCCACTACCGGGCGGGTTCGGGACTTTCACCCGTTAGATTGCGCCCATGCCGGGCGCACAACAAACACAGCGGAAAGGTCGTTTGGCCTTTCCGCTGTGGGCTTTTGCCGCGCGATGGGGAGGTGGGGGGGATTTTTTGCAGCCTTTTTCGGTTTCTAACATCAAACTGGACGATGGTTTTTCCAATGTCTTCGGAAATTGCTTTCAAGCTTTGCCTGTCCGCTTCTTCACATTAAATATTACTTGCAAGCGGCGGCGTTCTGTGCTAAACTATGCAAAATAGGATGTTTTTGGGGGAACGCTATGAACCTTTTCAATGTGGTTGCTTTGCTCGGCGGTCTGGCGATGTTCCTTTACGGCATGAACATCATGGGTGCAGGGCTGGAAAAGCTTGCGGGCGGAAAGGCGGAGCAGGCGCTCAAGCGCATGACCTCCACACCCGCCAGGGGTGCGCTGCTCGGAGCGGCCATCACCGCGATCATCCAATCCTCCTCCGCAACCACCGTGATCCTGGTGGGCTTGGTCAATGGCGGCATCATGCGGCTTTCGCAGACCGTCGGCGTGATCATGGGCGCAAATGTCGGCACCACCATCACCGGGCAAATCATCCGGCTTTCCGATCTTTCCGGGGATAACCTCTTCCTCAAGCTGATGAAGCCTTCCACGCTGGCGCCGCTTGCCCTGGTGCTGGGCGTTGTATTTTTTATGATCTTCAAGTCCGCGCGCAAGCGCAATTTGGGGCAGATTTTCCTTGGCTTCGGTATCCTGTTCACCGGGATGCTTTCAATGGAAGGCGCGGTGCGCCCGCTGGAAGACTCCGCATGGTTTGCGGCGCTTTTCACCAGCCTGCGCAACCCGGTGCTCGGGGTGCTGGCGGGGCTGCTGGTCACCTGCGTCATCCAGTCCTCCTCCGCTTCCGTGGGCATCCTGCAGGCGCTGACCGTTACAGGCGCTATCGCCTGGGGGAACGCGGTTCCTATCATTTTGGGGCAAAACATAGGCACCTGCATCACGGCGCTGCTTTCGTCGCTGAGCGCCTCCCGCCAGGCGAAGCGGGTGGCCTTCACGCATATTTATTTCAATGTGCTGGGCAGCGTCTTTTTTCTGATACTGATTTATGCCTTCAAGGCGGTTTTCGGTATTCCCTTTTGGGATGACGCCATAGATATGGGCGATATCGCGAACTTCCACACGGTGTTCAACGTCATCTGCACACTGCTGTTCCTTCCGGCAAACAAGCTGCTGCTCAAGCTGAGCTGCCTGACGGTGCCAGTGAGGGATGAAGTGCCCGCGCACGAGCTGAGCCTTACGCAATTGGATCCGCGCCTTTACGCCAGCCCCGCCATGGCGCTTGACCAAGCGAAGCGCGCGGTAGAAAAAATGTGCGTCCTAGCTGCCGAAATCTTCGGTAGCGCACTGGATATCCTGCTGCGCAACGATCCCGAAGCGCGCAACCTCGCCGAACGGCGCGAAAATCTTTCCGACGCGCTGGAGGTGAATATCACAAATTATCTTGTGGGCATAACGCGCCTGGAATTGGACGAGCGCGAGGGCGGGGAAGCCGCGATGCTGCTTTCCTTTGTCAGCGAATTTGAGCGCATCTGCGACCGCTGCGTCAATGTGATTGAGCGCGCGGGCGAGGTGGCGGATAAAGGGATTGATTTTTCGGGTTCCGCCAAGCGGGAGCTGCGCACGCTGGAGGCCGCCGTGAAGGAAGTGATCGCGCTTGCGGCGCAATCCTTCACCCAAAACGACCTTGCGCTTGCGGCAAAGGTGGAACCGCTGGAGGAGACGATCGATGTCATTTGCGAGGAGCTGCGCAGCCGGCACATTAGCCGCCTCAAGGATAAGCAATGCAGCGTGGAGGCGGGCGTCGTCTTTTTGGAGGTGCTCAACAATTACGAGCGTATTTCCGATCACTGCTCCAACGTTGCCGCGCGGCTGATTGTAGGCGCGATGGAGCGTTCCGACCAAAACCCTCACGCCCTGCTGCGGCGGCTGCATTCCGGCGCGGACGAGGGTTACCGCGCCTTGGCGGAGGAATACGCGGGGAAATACCGGATTTGAAGCGCTTGCCGGATTTTTTATTTTTCACGGCTCCGCAAGGTGCCCTGCGGCTGTGAATACAGGCTTTGTACGATCCCGCACTAAAAACATAGGCGACTTTTCGGCTGGTTTTTCGCTTCGCGCTATTGTCCGCCTTGCGCAACAAAACCATCTCAAAAATCGTATCTATACTTTCACAGCGCAATTGTATGAACCATAACAACACAACATTTTACGTTCGGAGGAAACCATGCCAAAGAAGACTCCAAGGCGCGAAAGGAAGCCCGACGACACACAAAACGCGCACATCCTGGGCGCGGGCGAGGTGGTGCGGCAGCCCGTTACCGAGACCATGGAACACAATTTTATGCCCTACGCCATGAGCGTGATCCTATCCCGCGCCATTCCGGAAATTGACGGCTTCAAGCCCTCGCACCGGAAAATTCTCTATACAATGTATAAAATGGGTCTGTTGGGCGGCACGCGCTCGAAGAGCGCAAACATTGTCGGGCGCACGATGCAGCTCAACCCCCACGGCGACGCGGCGATCTACGAAACGATGGTGCTGCTTTCGCGCGGTTACGAAAAGCTGCTGCACCCCTATGTGGATTCCAAGGGGAATTTCGGCAAGGCCTATTCGCGGGATATGCAATGGGCGGCCTCGCGCTACACCGAAGCGAAGCTGGAGCATATCAGCGCGGAGCTGTTCCGGGACATCGACAAAGACACCGTTGATTTTACGGAAAATTACGACGCTACCATGCTGGAACCCACCTTGCTGCCCGTGAGCTTCCCTTCGGTGCTGGTCAATCTCAACAGCGGCATTGCCGTCGGCATGGCAAGCTCCATCTGCTCGTTTAACTTGGGCGAAATCTGCGAAACGACGGCCGCCCTGGCGAAAAATCCTGAGCACGACCTGGGAAGCACCCTGCTTGCGCCGGATTTTGTTGGCGGCGGGCAAATCCTTTATCAGCGCGAGCTGTTTGAGGAAATTTTTCGCACGGGGCGCGGCAGCTTCCGCATCCGCGCAAAATACACCTATGACAAGGCAAGCAACTGCATTGACGTTTATCAAATCCCGCCGACCACCACGGCGGAAGCGATCATTGACAAAATTGTGGATCGCGTCAAGGCGGGCGTAATCAAGGAAATCAGCGATGTGCGCGACGAAACCGACAAAAGCGGTCTGAAGGTCACCATCGACCTCAAGCGCGGCGTTGACCCGGATCAACTGATGCGGCGCCTGTTCCGCCTGACCACGCTGGAGGACAGCTTTTCGTGCAACTTCAATGTGCTCATCAACGGCACGCCACGCGTGCTTGGCGTGCGTGAGCTGCTGCTGGAATGGATCACCTTCCGTGTTGGCTGCATTCGCCGCCGTGTGACCTTTGACTTCAACAAGGCCCAGGATAAGCTGCATTTATTGGAGGGTCTGGCAAAAATTCTGTTGGACATCGATAAAGCGATCCGTGTCATTCGCGAAACGGACGAGGAAAGCGACGTGGTGCCGAACCTGATGATCGCTTTCGGCATCGACCAAGCGCAGGCGGAATATGTGGCGGAAATCAGGCTGCGCCATCTCAACCGGGAATACATCCTCAAGCGCACCGCCGATGTGGGGCAGCTACGCCGGGATATTGCGGATATGCGGGATATCCTTGGCTCCGAAAAACGCCTGCGGGATATTATGATCGCCGAGCTGAGCAAGGTTGCGAAGGATTACGGCAGGGAGCGCCGCAGCGAGATCATTTACGCCTGCGAGCTGCCGGAGGAAACCGCGCAGCCGGCGGCGGATTACCCGGTGCAGTTCTTCCTGACGAAGGAGGGTTATTTTAAGAAGATCACGCCCGCTTCGCTGCGCATGAATGACCGGCAAAAATGCAAGGAGGGCGATAAAATCGCACAGGCGGTTGAAGGCTCCAATGTCTGTGACCTGCTCTTTTTCACCAACCGCTGCCAGGTCTACAAAGCCGGCGCGGATGATTTTGAAGACACCAAGGCGAGTGCGCTGGGCGAATTCATCCCCGCCCGGCTGGAAATGGAGGAGGGCGAGAGCGTGACGGCGATGGTTGTGACAAAGGATTACAGCGGATACCTGCTTTTTGCCTTTGAAAACGGCAAGATTGCCAAGGTGGAGCTGAGTGCCTATGCCACCAAAACCAACCGCAAAAAGCTGATTCGCGCTTACTCGGACAAAGCGCCGCTGGCGGCGGTTCTCCATTTGCCCGCCGATGGCGATTGCCTGCTCAGCGCGTCCTCTGGGCGGCGGCTGCTGTTCCATTCCGGCGCGGTGGCACCCAAAAGCACAAAGGATAGCCAAGGCGTTGCGGTGATGACCCTGCGCCGCGCTTACCGCGTGGAAGACCTGCGGACATACAGAGAAGGGCAATTCCAAAACCCCAACCGTTATCGCACCAAGAACCTTCCCGCCGCCGGGGTGCTGCTTGCCGAGGAGGATCGCGGGGAGGAACAGCTCAGCTTTTAGGCGCTTCGCGCGTTTGCTTTGGAGGGGAGCGGTTTTGACCAGTGCAAGCGCGAATGCCTTGCTCAAGCAAGCCGTGAAAAGCCCAATGCCACCGCCGGTTTGATCAAGCGCAGGCTGCCCTGAAAAAATTTGCTATTTACATTCCCCTATGCTATAATGTTTTGACCGGGTCACGGTTTGAAGATGAAAGGATGGAGGAGATCGCAGTGCGCCACATATTTGTTATCAACCCGACAGCGGGCAAGGGAAATTGGGTTGCGCGGCTCAAGGAATGCATCCGGGAGGAAACGGAAAAGGCGGGCGTCAACGCCGAAATCTATGCGGAACTTGGCCAGAAGAAGATGGAGGAGCATGTGCGCCAGCTTGCGCAAAGCGGGCAGGCGCTGCGTATTTATGCCTGCGGCGGCGACGGCACGATTTTCAGCGTTGTCAACGCCAGCTACGGCTGCCGCAATGTGCAGATTGCGGCGATCCCCTTCGGCTCCGGCAATGATTTCATCCGGCTGTTCGGCGCGAAGGAGGAATTGCAGGAGATTGCGCGGCATATCCACGGCACACCCCTTTGGATTGACGCGATTGAATGCGCGGGCGAGGTTGCCATCAACCAGTGCTCTATGGGGCTTGACGCCGAGGTTTGCGCCAAGCAGATCAGTTTTAAGAAAATCCCCTGGATGAGCGGCGAATTTGCCT
>JAISQZ010000100.1 GCA_031273905.1 Oscillospiraceae bacterium
TAGATTGAAATTACACTATTGTACACCATGTTGCGGTGTATTGTCAAGCAAAGTGAAAGAATGCGCAAAGCGAAAAAATCCCTGTGAAAAAATACAACGCTTTTCCGCAGGAAATCCCTTGCAAAAACTGTAAAAACAGGCTACAATAAGGCAGGGCTTTTGTCCGCCCACCGGCGCGTGCGCGTCAAAGGTCTCCGAAATTTGAAATTTTAAGGGTAAGGAGCTTGCTATGGCGGCACCCCTGGCGCAGCGGCTGCGCCCGCAGCGGCTGGAGGAAATTGCGGGGCAAGGGCATTTGTTCGGCGAGGGCAAGGCGCTGCGGCGCATCATTGAATCCGGGGAAGCGCCCAACCTGATTTTTTATGGACCGCCCGGCGTTGGGAAAACCACCGTTGCCGGGATCCTTGCGCAGCGGACGAAGCGGCATTTTGTCCGGCTCAACGGCACCAGCGCGGGGAGCGCGGAGCTGCGGGAGGCGATCGCCCAGGGGGATACCCTCCAGGGCGCCAACGGCGTGCTGCTTTATCTTGACGAGATCCAGTACCTCAACAAAAAGCAGCAGCAGACCCTGCTGGAATGCATTGAAACCGGCGCGGTGACGCTGATTGCCGCAACGACGGAAAATCCTTATTTTTATGTTTACGGCGCAATCCTCAGCCGTTCCACCTGCTTTGAATTCAAGCCGCTTTCCCCGGAGGAGCTTCGTCCGGCGGCGGCGCGGGCCTTTGCTTTTTTGGAGGAGGAGCAGGGCGAGGAAATCGCGCTTGCGCCCGGCGTTCTGGATTGGATTGCGCAGGCCTGCGGCGGCGACGTGCGCAAGGCGATCAACGCGGCGGAGCTTTGCTTTTTGGCGGCGCCCGCCGCGCGGGGGAAGAAGAAACGCAGCGTCAGCCTTGCACTGGCGCGGGAACTGACGCAGCAAAGCGCCCTGCGGTACGACAAAGCGGGGGATCAGCATTACGACCTTGTTTCCGCGTTCCAAAAATCCATGCGTGGTTCCGACCCCGATGCGGCGCTGCACTACCTGGCGCGGCTGCTGGAGGCGGGGGACATGCCCTCCGCCATGCGCCGCCTGATGGTTTGCGCCTGCGAGGATGTGGGGCTGGCGTATCCGCAGATCCTCCCGGTGGTGAAGGCGGCGGTGGATGCGGCGCAGATGCTGGGGCTGCCGGAAGCGCGTATCCCCTTGGCGGATGCCGTGACGCTGGTGAGCACCGCGCCAAAATCCAACAGCGCCTATCTGGCCTATGACGCGGCGGCGGCGGACGTGCGCGCCGGGAAGGGCGGGGAGATCCCCCGGCAATTGCAAAACAAGCACTGCGACGGTGCGGATAACGAAAATCCAGGGCAGTTTTATCAATACCCGCACGATTTTCCGGGGCATTGGCTGCCGCAGCAATATTTGCCGGATAGCCTTGCCGGAGTTTGTTATTATCAGTTTGGGGAGAACAAAAATGAGCAGGCAGCGAAGGCTTTTTGGGAACAGGTCAAACGAAACCGAAAATGAAGCCCCGGAGGAGGCGCACGACATGCTGCGCGAGGAACCGGAGCCGCCGGAGCGGCACGGCGCCTCGGACAGCGTCGCCGCTTTTATTGACGAGGGCTTTCACACGCGGCTCAAGCCGCAGCTGCGCACCGCGCTTGCTTTTGCGCAGGAAAACTTTGAATATGCCTTTCTGGTTTTGTTCGCGCCGTTTTTTTTGCGCGGCTTTGTCCTGGAAGCCTTTGGCATTGCCGTTTCCGCGCAGGCGGTGCTGACGGTCAGCCTGCCGGTGTTTGTGCTTTGGGTCTGGCTCAAGCCCTTCAGGCGCTCCTGCGGCAGCACGCTGCGGCGGCTGGCGGCGCAGTGCCTGCCCATTGAGATTTATTTTTCCTTCATGCTGCTGACCTGGCAGCCGGTGTTTGCCGGGATGTTCCTGGTGCTCAGCGCCGTGCTTCCGCCGGTGGTTTTTTCGGTTCACTTTCGCAAGCCCCCGGAAGATGCCATGGCGCAGGAAACGCACAGGGCTTCCGGCGGCGCGAAGAGGCCCCGCAGCGATTTTTATCGCCTGACAATCCCCCTTGCCGCAGTCATTTTGCTGATCCCCTCGGTATGGGGTCTGGCCACGATTCGCAGGCCGCTGGAGGCAGCGGTGTTTGCGGGAGGGGATGCCTTCGGCGCACAGGAGAACGTGCACGCGCTTTCGCCCACCGCCTGGGGCTACCTCAACGCGAAGGAGCGCGGGCGGCTGCTTCAGGCGCTTTTGAACCGTGAAAGCGCCCTGCTGGGGCTGGATCCGATTCTGCTGACGGACGACTTTCTGGCGGCGCAGGCGGCGCTGGAAAAGGAGCATTCCGGCGCACACGGCGCAAAGACGGTGGAGGAGCTGCTGAAGCTGGAAAACAGCTATGACGCGGTGCGGATCGTTTGCCACCAGGCGCGCCACGCGATGCAGGCGCAGGAAAGCGGCAAGGCGCTGCTTGTGCTGCCGCCGGAGGATGACGCGATCCAGTACGCGAACGCGCGGGTGAACTTTTATCAGCGGCTGGCGGAGGACGGCACGGCGGAGGAATTGGCGTGACAAACGCCGGTGCGCGGCGGGTTCTTGCGGGGGATACCGGGCTGCCAAGGCCGGCGCACAGCTTCCGATCAAAACAAAGCGATTCGGGCAGTAGCAACACGCCCTAAAAGGAGCAGTCATGCGCGACGAAGATTTTTTTTCCGCCGGGGTGGGTCCGGGCGGGCTGAACAGCCGGGAGCAGATCCGGCTGCTGCTTTGTTATTTGGCGCTGCGCCTGCCGGAGCCAATGACGCTGCGGCAAGCGGAGCAGGTGCTCACCCAGGAGGGTCTGGCGAATTATTTTGAATTCCGCGCGGCGATGGAGAAGCTGCTGACGCAGGGGCATCTGACCGCGGAGGAAGCGCCGGGGGGGATGCGGCTGCGTCTGCCGGAGGAATACCGCCGCGCGGCGGCGGAGCTGGCAAAGGAGCTGCCCAGCCACATACGCGACCGCGCCCTGCACTGTGCGCAGACGATCCAGGAAAGCGAGCGCCGCGAGCGCGACGAGAACGTTTCGGTCTGCCCGCTGGAAGGCGGGGGCTTTTACGTCACCTTCCGGCAGGGGGAGGGCAGCGACATGCTCATGAGCATCACGGTATACCTTGCCAACAGGGCGCAGGTGGAGGAAGTGAAGGCGCGCTTTGTCGCGCAGCCGGGGCGACTTTATGCGGCGGTGCTTGCCGCGCTGACGGAGGGCAGCACATGAACGCTTTTGAACGGATCTACACGGTTGTCCGGCAAATTCCGCGCGGCAGGGTCGCCACCTACGGGCAAATCGCCCTGCTGGCGGGGAATCCCCGCTGGGCGCGGGCGGTGGGCTATGCCCTGCACGCCAATCCGGATCCGGTGCGCATCCCCTGCCACCGCGTGGTGAACAGAACCGGCGGGCTTAGCCCCAGCTTCGCCTTTGGCGGCGCACAGGCGCAGCGGGCGCTGCTGGAGGAGGAGGGCGTGGCGTTTTCGGCGCAGGGCGCGGTGGATTTGCAGCGCTGCCGCTGGGAGGACGGGGCATAGGGCGCTTTGCCGCCTTGTCTGACAACAAAAATCCCACGGCAATTTTGCAAACTTTATTCCGTAACAATTCCTTGTTTCACAAGCATCAACCTTAAAAATTTAACTGGAAACTGCAACAATTCAACCTGCAATCCGCACAGGGATTTTTTGCGGCGGATTTTACTTGCTTTTTTTGTCGGGATCAGCTATAATGCAAGAATGCAGTGATGCCAAGCTGCCTTGGGTTTGGTCACGCGGCGCGCGGGTCCTGCGCGGCACTGCGCCGTGAACCATGTCAGGCGGGGAACCGAGCAGCATTCAGCGGAATGCCGTGTGCGCCGCAGTCCGCCTGTGCGCCGTGTGACCAAGCCTCAAGGAAAGCGTTTTTTGTTTTTTACGCCCCTTCCCCTCTCCGACCATCTCATAACAATAGGAGTTTCGCGAATGTACCAGGTGCTCTATCGCAAATGGCGTTCCCAGACCTTCGGCGATGTCATCGGGCAGCCGCATATCACCGCCACGCTGCGCAACGCCCTTTCCGGCGGGCGGCTTTCTCACGCCTATCTGTTCACCGGGCCGCGCGGCACGGGCAAAACCTCCTGCGCGCGCATCCTGGCAAAGGCGGTCAACTGCCTTGCGCCGCAGGAAGGCGAGCCCTGCAACGAATGTGCGCTGTGCAAGGGGATTGACGCCGGCGCCGTGCTTGACGTGATCGAAATTGACGCCGCAAGCAACAACGGCGTGGATAACATCCGCGATCTGCGCGAGGAAACCAATTTTACCCCCTCCCAGGGAACCTACCGCGTCTATATCATCGACGAGGTGCATATGCTTTCCGCCGGGGCGTTCAACGCCCTGCTGAAAACACTGGAAGAGCCGCCCTCCTACGTCATCTTTATTTTGGCGACCACAGAGGTGCACAAGCTCCCCGCCACCGTGCTTTCCCGCTGCCAGCGCTTTGATTTCCGCCGCATCTCCGCAGAGGATATCGCCGCGCGGCTGCTTGCGGTTGCCGCAAAGGAGGGAATTGCGCTGGAGGAGCCTGCGGCGCTGCTCCTTGCCCGTGTGGCCGACGGCGCAATGCGCGACGCGCTTTCGCTGCTCGACCGTTGCCGCGCGGAAGGGGAAAGCGTCACCGCCGAAGCCGCCGCAAGGTGCATCGGTCTTGCGGATCGGCGCTATTTATTTGAGCTGACGGATGCGGTGCTCACCCGCGATGTGCCCGCCTGCCTGGAGCTGCTTGCGCAGCTTTACCGGGATGCCTGCGATATGGAACGCCTTTGCGGGGATTTGCTGCTGCATCTGCGCAATCTGCTGGTGCTCCTCACGGTCAAAACCCCGCGCGAGCTGGTGCTTTGCACGGAAGAAGAATTCGGGCGCTATCAGCGCCAGGCAAAGCAGTCAAGCGCCGCCCAATTGCTCAGGTTCCTGGAACTGCTGGAAAACGCCGCGGTCAATCTGCGCCGCAGCACGGACCGCCGCCTGGAAATGGAGCTTGCGCTGATCCGTCTTGCGGCGGATACCCAGACACCCGAAGCCCCTGCCAATAAAGTGAACACGGAACATAATAAGCCCGGCGCCGCGCCGCTGGCGGCGCAGGGTGCCTTTCCCGCGCCGCCAAGTGCGCCCGCGCAGCAGCTGCCCGCCTCTGCCTTTGCCCCTCCCGCGCAGCTGAAGCCTTTTCCGCAGTGGGAAACCGTGCTCGCGCAGCTGCGCGGCTGCAACCCGCCGCTTGCGGGCATTTTATCCGGCTCCTCCGCCTTCCGGCGGGATGATTTTGTTTTAATCCAAACGGAAAACCCCTCCTTCCCGCTGTTCATCCGCGCCAAGGAGCACGCGGCAAGCCTGAAGGAGGTCATCACGGCCGTCACGGGGGAAACACTGCGCTTGGGGCTGTTCCGCAGGGAGGAAGCCGGGCAAACACCCACGGATCCCCTTTCGCGCCTTGCGGAAAAAGCGGGGCAGATGGGCATCGACGGCTGAAAACACGTTGCGCACAATGAAGCTGAAAAGGGAGAGGATACGGATGAAAGCCAGATTGCCTGAGGAATACCGGGGCGGGCAGGCCGCCATGATGAAGCAGCTCCAAAAGGTGCAGGAGGAAATGGCGAAGGCACAGCAGACCGTGGAGGAAGGCGTCTTTTCCGCCAGCGTCGGCGGCGGTGCCGTTTGCGCGGAGGTCAACGGCAAGCACGAGCTGCTTTCCGTCAAGCTCCAGCCCGAGGTCGTCGATCCCGAGGATGTGGATATGCTTGAGGATCTGATCCTTGCCGCCGTCAACGAGGCGATCGGTAAGGCGGAGGAGGCTATGTCGCAGAGCATCGCGCAGGCAAAGGGCGGCTTGCATCTTCCCGGCCTCTCGTAGCACTTCTTGCGTTGAGCCAACTTTCTACGGCTTTCCATTGCAACGCGCGAAGCGGCTTGCCGTGCCGCAGGCACCGCGAAGCGACTTGCCGTGCCGCAGGCGCCGCGAAGCGGCTTTGCACAGGTGATCTATTATAATAGTTTAAAGGCAGGGTCAATTCTTGGAACAGCAGATCGCGCCGCTCGCGCGGCTGACGGAGCAATTCGGGCGGCTGCCCGGCGTGGGGCGCAAAAGTGCCCTGCGCATGGCCTATCACACCGTCAAGCTTTCAAAGGAGGAGGCGAAGGCCTTCGCCGAAGCCATCCTGACCGCCCGGGAAAGCATCCGCCGCTGCGCCGTGTGCTGCGATTTGACCGATAGGGAAATCTGCGCCGTGTGCAGCAGCAGCAAACGGGATCCCTCCCTCCTTTGTGTGGTGGAGGATCCCCGCGAGGTGACGGCGATTGAGCGCACACATGAATACCGTGGGCTTTATCACGTGCTGCACGGTGTCCTCTCCCCGCTCAACGGCATAGGTCCGGAGGCGCTCACCGTCATGGAGCTGCTTGCCCGGCTGGAGGACGGTCTTGTGCGCGAGGTGATCATGGCAACCAACCCCACCGTGGAAGGGGAGGCGACGGCGATGTACCTTTCCAGACTGATCAAGCCCCTTGGCATTGCCGTCAGCCGCCTGGCCTATGGCGTCCCCGTCGGCGCGGATCTGGAATATGCCGATGAGATCACCCTCGCCAGGGCTTTGGAGGGCAGAAGAAGCCTGTAAATATAGGTTCCCGGTTGTTGTTAGGCTTTTTCACAGCGGGGTTTTCCACAGCCCCAAGGTTTTTCCGCTTTTCCACAGGACTTATTCTTTTGCACCGCCCCCTTTTGCACTTCTTCCACAGCCCCGGCTTAGCCCCTGTGGATAACAAAATGTTGTTCCGCCGCGCCCCGTTGTTTTTACCCCCTCTTTTCCCGCCTTGCGGCGGTCTTTGCGGGCTTATTCCGCTTTTCCACAGGCCCTACTACTACTACTATAACTTAGATAGAATGAAAGCACCCCTGAAGGAGGTCATCGCATGAAATTCACGTGCCCTGCGGCGGCGTTCGCCGAAGCCTGCCAAAACGTGCAGCGCGCCATTTCCGCCAAAACCACCCTCCCCTCCCTGGAAGGAATCCTGATCCAGGCGCGGGAAGGGCAGCTGCAATTGACGGGCTATGATTTGGAGGTCGGTATCCAAACCGCCGTGGAAGCGCAGGTGCGCGAGGAGGGCGCACTGGTGCTCAACGCCCGCGTGCTTTGCGATATCCTCCGCAAGCTGCCGGATGAAACCGTGGCGCTGGAATCGGACGCGCGTTTTTTGGCGGAAATCCGCAGCGGGGAATCCCAATATAAAATCAACGGCATGAGCGCGGAGGAATACCCGGAGTTGCCCTCCATCACGGGGGGTTCCCCCTTGATGGTGCCGCTGCAAACGCTGCGCGAAATGATCCGTCAGACCATCTTTGCCGTCGCGGTCAATCCGGATACCAAGCCCATTCACGCGGGTGTCAAGTTTGAGGTGAACCCCGGCGAGCTTAAACTTGCGGCGATTGACGGCTTCCGCCTGGCGCTGCGCAAGGAAGCCATTGCCTATGAAGGCGAGGGCTTGCGCTTTGTCGTGCCGCCCAAAACGCTCAACGAGCTGATGAAGCTTGGCGCGGGGGAGGACGCGGAGGTTTCCGTTGCGGCGGGCAAGCGGCACATTGTGTTCGATGTGGGCGGCTATCATGTGGTTTCGCGCCTGCTCGACGGCGAATTCATGAACTACCAGGCCGCCATCCCGGCGGAGCATAAAACGGAGGCCGCGGCGGATACCCGCGCCCTGATCGCCGCCATCGAACGCATTTCGCTGATCATCACGGAAAAAATCAAAAGCCCCCTCCGCTGCGAGGTGCTTGTCCCGGAGGGCAGGCTCAAGCTATCCTGCGCCACAGGCGTCGGCACGGCGCAGGATAGCGTCGGTGCGGATATCAGCGGGGAAAGCTTCGAGGTCGGCTTCAATAACCGCTTTTTGCTTGATGCGCTACGCGCCTGCGATACCGACGAGGTGCGTCTGCTCTTCAACGGGGCGGTGGCGCCGGCAGTGATTTTGCCGCCGGAGGGGGAAAGCTTCCTGTTCATGGTGCTGCCTGTGCGCCTTAAGCAGGGCTGACTTGAAGGAGGGCTGCGCGGTGCGGAAGGTAAGTGTTCATGTTTCCAAAAGGGAAGCTGTGCCCATTGCGGTGCAAGCGCCCGGGATCCGGCTGGATGCCTTTTTGAAGCTGGCAAACGCCGTGGAAAGCGGCGGGCAGGCAAAGCTTGCGGTGCAGGGGGGCAGGGTATGGCTCAACGGTGCGCTTTGCACCCTGCGCGGCAAAAAGCTTGCGTTTGGCGACGAGGTTCGTTGCAACGGGACGACGTACAAAATAGAAGCGTGCGGGAAGCGGGCCGCAGAGGAGCAGGGGCTATCCGCACAGGGCTGAATTCGCGTCTTGCGCAGACAAGCCCTTGGAAGGGGGTGAAGGCTTGCGTATCCTGCGTTTTTCCGCCGTGCGCTTTCGCAATTTTGCGCAGACGGCGCTGGAACCCGGGCCCGGCGTGAATGTGATTTTCGGCGAAAACGGGCAGGGCAAAACCAACCTGATCGAAAGCGTCTGGCTGTTCACCGGCTGCCGCAGCTTCCGCACAGCGGAAAACGCGGAAATGATCCGGCACGGCGAAACGGCGGCGGCGCTGGAAGCCGCGTTCCTTTCCAACGGGCGGGAGCAAAGCGCAAGGCTGGTGATCACCAGAAGGCGCGAGCTGACCCTCAACGGCTTCCCGGAGGCCACCTCCCGGCGGATGCTTGGCGTATTCCCGGCCATTGCCTTTTCCCCTGCCACGCTGCGCATGGTGCAGGGTTCCCCGGGCGGGCGGCGGCGTTTTTTGGATATCGCGCTGAGTATGCTCCAGCCCTCCTATGCCGTGTGCCTTTCAAAATACATCAAAACCCTCGCGCAGCGCAACGCGGTGCTGGCAAAAGCGGGGCTGATGCAGGCGGCGGCGCTTCGGGACGCCCTTTCCCTTTGGGATGAGGTTCTGGCGAAGGAAGCGGCGCTGCTGCTTTTGGCGCGGCGGCGTTATATGGAGCGCTTCGCGCCGGGCGCGGCGGAATTTTACAGCGGCGCGGCCGGCGGCAGGGAGGCGCTTTCCGTCCGCTACGTCTGCAAGGGGGCGCCGCAGGCGCTGTTTGAGGCGGGGGATGCCGAAGCCCTTGCCGCGCAGCTGCGCAAAAGC
>JAISQZ010000237.1 GCA_031273905.1 Oscillospiraceae bacterium
CTGAAGCTGATCTGCGGCGCCTCCATCCCCTCCAGCACAATTTCCGCATCATATGCGCCGTTATTGTCCCTGAGCGTCAAGACAGCGTCGCCGCGGTAAAATAATGTGTCCACACTGAACTTCCAAGAGCCGATCCCAATCATATTGATCCCCGCTTTCTTTAGACATTTCATTCATAAACGCAACCCTTGTTCCGGAGCGCAGCGCTTTGTGCGCCGCGGCAATCCTTCCTTTTTCCGCCCAAGAGTATAGCACACCCTGCGCAAAAAGTCCAGAAAAATCTGTGCGCTCACGGTCAAAGCACAAATTTGACATTATAACGCCGATATGCTACACTATCCACCTTATTGGCTTGACGGGAGTGATTGCCGTGGCGCGACATGCGCTGTTTTTGAAAACAAAGTATTTTATTTTGGATATGGACGGCACCTTTTATCTGGGCAGCCGAATGATCGACGGTGCGGGGGCCTTTGTCCGCTCCCTGGAAAAAATGGGTCTGGGCTACCGCTTTTTCAGCAACAATTCCTCCCATAGCGCGGCAAGCTGCCACGCCAAGCTGAAGGGGATGGGATTCCCCGCCGCCGAAGGCAGCGTGCTGCTTTCCAGCCATGTGGCGGCGGATTTTTTGGCGCGGTGTTTCCCCGGTGCCGGCGTATTTTTGCTGGGCAACGAAAATTTGGCGGGCATCCTGCGGGAAAACGGCGTCCGCTTGGTGAGCGAAAACCCGGATTTGGTTCTGCTGGGCTTTGACACCACCCTGACCTACGAAAAAATCGTCCAGGCGGCAAATTTGCTGGCGCGGGGTCTCCCCTATTACGCCACGCACCCTGATGTCAATTGCCCCACAGCAGAGGGCTTTTTGCCCGATACCGGCGCGATGATCGCGCTGTTCGCGGCTTCCACCGGGCGAACGCCGCACATTTTGGGCAAGCCGGAACGCAGTACGGTCGATTTTCTTGTGCGCCGCCTGCACTGCCTGCCGGAGGAACTGGTTTTCGTCGGCGACCGCCTGGAAACCGATGTCGCCATTGGCGCGAGGCACGGCATCCCCAGCGTCCTAGTGCTCAGCGGCGTAACGACTGCCGCGCAGGCGGCGGCTTCCCTCGTCCGCCCCGGCTTGATTGTGCCCAGTCTCGCACAGCTGTGTGATTATCTTTGATTGATGAAAGGAAACGCTATGCAAACACACAAAAACAAAAAGCCCCTGCTCTGGATCATTACAGCGGCGGTGATTGCCGGGCTTTATGCCGGGCTTTCCTTCGCGGGCTACGGCTTTGCCTACGGCGCAACACAGTTCCGCTTCGCCGAGGCGCTCACGCTGCTGCCGGTGCTGACCAGCGCCGCCATCCCCGGCTTAACCATCGGCTGCGTGATCGTCAATATCGGCAGTTCCTTCGGGCTGCTGGATATCATATTCGGCTCTCTTGCGACGCTGCTTGCCGCTCTTTGCACCTACGCCCTGCGCAATATCACGCTTTTCAGGCTGCCGCTGCTTTCCGCCTTGATGCCGGTGATCTTCAACGCCGCCATCGTCGGCGCGGTGATCACGCTGAGCACCGGCGGCGCAGCGGAGGTCGGCGCGTTTGAATGGACGGTCTTCTTTTCCGCCGCAGCGAGCGTGGGCTTGAGCGAGATGGTGATCTGCTATGCGCTTGGCGTGCCGCTGACGGTTGTGCTCAGGAGGCTGCCGCCGTTCCGAAAAAAGGAACGCGGCAAGCAAGAAGACAGGAAAGGAAAAAACGGATGACCGGCTGCGGATAATCTGTCAAAACGGATATCCGTACAATACATTTTTCTTAAGCGCACCTTGACGGGATGCGGCTCACGAACGTTATTCATGCGCCGGGCGCACCACATAGCCGTTTTCCGTTCCATAAATCCCCACGCGGAACGCCGCCTCAATCTTCCGGCTTGCCAGCACCTCCTGCGTTGCGCCTGAGGCAAGCAAGCGACCTTGCTCCAACAACAGCAGTGCATCGCTGTATTCCAGCGCCAAAGCAAGATCGTGCAGCGTCATCACAACGGTTTTGCCCTGGCGTTTGAGTTCCCGCACAATGGCGAGCAACCCGTGCTGCACTTCAATATCCAGGTAGGTCGTGGGTTCGTCCAAAAGGATTATCTCAGCGTCCTGCGCAATGACCATCGCCAAATAGACCCGCTGCCGCTGCCCGCCGGAAAGCGCGGACAGGTATGCCTGCGCAAGCGCCGCCGTATCAGTGCGTTCCATTGCCTGCCGGATTTTTTCTTGATCCTCCTGCGTCAGCACGTGCCGCGGACCCAGATGGGGGTAACGCCCGTGAGCGACCAGCTGCGCCGCCGTCAATTGCGGAATTGCCCGCCATTGCGGCAGAATCGAAATGTGCCGCGCCCGCTCCTTGGGCTTAAAAGCGCCAAGCGCCCGCCCGTCCAGCAATATTTCTCCGCCGTAGCCACCAAGCAAGCCCGCCGCCAATTGAAAAAGCGTGCTCTTCCCGCTTGCGTTTTTGCCCAAGACGCAGGTGATTTTTTGCGGCGCGATCTGCGCGGAAATGTGCCTGAGCACTGCCTTTTGGCCGTAGGAAAACGAAACGTCCCGGAATTCAAGCACTTTGACGCCCCCGTTTCTTCAGGATCAGATACAAAAAGAACGGACCGCCTAAAAACGAGAGCAGTATCCCGGCTTGAAGCTCATAGGGCGCGAAAAGCACCCGGCTGAACAAATCGCACAGCAACACCAGCGACGCGCCCAGCAATGCGCAGAGCACAACCTGCGCCCGGTTCTGCATACCGGACAGCCGCCGCGCCAGGTGCGGCACAAGCAAACCCACAAAGCCCAGCATCCCGCAGATGCTCACCGAAGCGCCGGCAAGCACCGAAGCCGTGAGGATCAAAAAGATACGCAGTGCGCGGATATTTTGCCCCAGCGCCGCGGCAGTCTCGTCTCCCAAAGCAAACACGGTCATCTCGTGGCGGCACAAAAACGCGGCGGTCAGCCCCGCCAAAATCAGCACGCCCGCCGGGAACAGGCGATCCCACCGCATCCCGGAAAAGCTGCCCAGGAGGAAGCTGTTATACTCCAGCAGCACATTCTGCCACAGGCTGTGGATAAGGCTGATTCCCGCCGAAAGGATGCTTCCCACAGCGATGCCCGCAAGCAAGATAACGGATTTTCGCCCGCCGGTTTTAACGCTGAGCGCATAGATCAGCGCCGCCGCAAACAACGCACCTACAAACGCCGCCGCCGGAACCGCCGCCGGGCGGTCGGGTAACAGCAACAACGCCAGCGCCGCCGCAAAGCCCGCGCCGGAATTGACGCCGATCGTGTTGGGGCTGGCAAGCGGGTTTCCGAAAAGTGTTTGCACCAGCAGCCCCGCCACCGCCAAAGCGCCGCCGCAAAGCATACAGGCAAGCAAGCGAGGTAAACGTAGCGTAAGCAGAATTTGCACGGTTGTGCGGTTCGCCTGCGGTTCCCCCAACGCGCGCAGCAGCGCCGCGGGCGAAAGCCAGACCGCTCCCGCGCACAGGCTGAGTAAAAAGAGCGCGACCATGCCGCCCAGCAGAAGCGGCAGGAGGCTATTCCCCGTAAAGAATTTCCGCAAGCTTAGCATAGGCGACGCCCCACTGTTCGTTGGGTTTGTAATGATATAGCTCCTTTTGCAAAATGAAATAGTGGTTCTCTCTGACCGCCGAAAGGCTGCCCCAGGCGGCATTTTTAGTGATGAGCGTCTGCAGGTTGGCGCGCGCGGCTTTTTCCGTCGTCCCCATGGTGGTGACAAAGATGAAATCCGGATCCTCCTGCAGAATGGTTTCAAAGGAAAGCTCCCGGAGCAGGGAAGGGTATTTTTCCGCGATGTTCTTTACGCCAAGATCCCGCAAAATCGCACCGGCAACGGTATCCCCCGCCCTCACGCTCACCCCCGCTGAGGACGCGCGCATGAGCAGCGCCGTCGGGGCGGCTTTGCCCTGCGCTTTGGCACGCGCGGATGCAATTTGCGCCTCGGGCTGTTCAATGAGCTCCTCGCGCAGCTCCGTTTTTCCCGTGAGCCTCAGGAAAATTTCCATCATGCCCACATATTCCTCAAAGCGGTCTGCCGTAAAATAGGAATGCGCAATGCCAAGCGCCGTCAAGCTTTCATCCAGCGCCAGCTGCCCGGAAATATCCGCCGTGAGGAGAACAAAATCCGGCTGGAGCGCCGTGATTTTTTCCAGATTCGGCGCTTTCACAGTGCCGACGATTTCCGCCGCGCCGACTGCCAGCCCGCGTTCCTCCACGGCATCCTGCGTCACACCAAGCAGGCTCCCCCCTGCGGAAAGCCACGCCTGCGCGTAGGAGGCGTAAAGGCAGACC
>JAISQZ010000241.1 GCA_031273905.1 Oscillospiraceae bacterium
AGTCATACACGAAGCGCTCAAACGCGGGGCTGGGATTGCCCGCGACCAAGCCCGCAACAACGGCGTCGTTGAGACCCAGGTTCAGGATGGTGTCCATCATGCCGGGCATGGAATCCCGCGCACCGGAACGCACGCTGACCAGCAGCGGGTTTTTCGTGTCGCCAAAATTTTTGCCGTTGAGTGCCTCGGTTTTTGCCATGGCATCCTCAATTTGCGCAAGGATATCGCCGCCTATCACCTTGCCGTCATCGTAATAACGGGTGCAGGCTTCCGTGGAAACCGTGAAGCCCTGCGGCACCGGCATTCCCAAACGCACCATTTCCGCCAGGTTTGCACCTTTCCCGCCAAGCAGCTCGCGCATGGAACCGTCGCCCTCCGAGAATAGGTACACATATTTTTCCGCCATAGGGTATTCCAACCTCCTCATTCTATTTACTACAGTATTATAACAGACATTTCCATAGAAAGAAAGAGCATCCTGCAAAAAAGTGCAAGAAAAGATTCATGCGTGCTTTGCCCGGATTTTATGAATTTTGCCAATAAGGGGAAAAAGCGGCCTTCCCCCAAGCGCACAGCAAAAACGGCAGCCCGCGAAGGCGGCACAAAGAAAACCGCCCTGCCGGAAGGGCAGAGCGGTTTGGCGTTTGACATCATGGTATCCGGCTCAATAGAAAATCACGTTGAACAGCACTTGCACGGCCTGCGCAAGGAACATGGAAATCACGACAAAGCCTTGCTTATACGCCTGATCGAACAAGGGGTAAAACCACTCCCAGAAAAGCGCCAGGCGTGCGATAAAATCGTCGTCGTCGCTGGGCTCCGGCGTGCCCTCGGGATCCGTCGGGATTTCAATCACAGGCGGCTCCGGCTCAGGCGTTTCAGCATCCTGCGCGGCGACAAGCACGACCGCCTGCGGCGTTTGCGCCGCCGACTCCGCAGCATACGCCATTGTTGCCGTCACGGAAAAGATGGTCATGGCGCACAACAAAACAGCCAGTACTTTTTTGCATTTGCTCATGTGGAAAAGTCCTCCTTTCTTTCAGGTCAAAAGGAATTCCGCATCCTATCAGGATGGTTAACCAAGCTTAACCCCAAAGCTCTCCAAAATATCCATCAAATCAATGCCGGTCATTTCCCACAGCCAGTTGACAAAGTTGCCTGAACCCAGCAGCCAGTCAATCAGACCGTTCATCAGCGCGCCGAATTCATAGCTGCTGTCGGGATCGGGGTTCTGACCCAGAAGCGCCCAGTTGGTCAGGCGCTGGATGAGCCAGTTCCAAGTGCGCACAGCCACGGGCGGGCTGTAAACAACGGGCGGGGCGGCGGCGGGATCAAGCTCCCACTGCGCTTCCAGAGTGATATAGTAATTTTGGTAGGGAGCCAACCCGTGTGACGCGCCGTCCTCTGAGTTTACGTTCAACTGTTCAATCTTCGTGATTTTCCAACCGGCAAACTTTGCCTGCGCGGTTCCGCCGGCGGTATCGGTGTCGTAGGTGCAGGTGTAATCAATGGAGGGCAGCTTGTCGAGCACCGCAGTATCGGTCAAGTCACCGTAGTAACGGTAATTTTGACTGAAGCTGGTAGCGGTGAGAGTCATCCGATTCGGATACAGCGGATACATACCGGCCGGATTGCCGATCGTATAATACGCGCGACCAGTATCCTTTAGAATTGAGAAGGAAGCAAGCGCTTTGCCGTTGATCCCGGGAACCTGCAAGACGGTCTGATCTTGGATTAGATCTTTATTATTGCTGCCGATCAGATAGCCGAAGCGACCGAAGAGATAATGAGTCGGAGCTACGTTTTTCAGTACGCTGTCATCATATTCACCCTCCGGCGCGAACTGATAAATCGTATTGGCGATGTCGAGATCCCGCTTCGGGGAGACTGCGGCATAGGTCGGGCGGTCAATCGGATAAGAGAAAATCTTATTGCCGTTCTCATCCACATCCGCCTTGCCGTCCTCGTCCAGATCCGTCTCGGCGGGTTTGCTGTAGCGTTTGTTGTAGGTATCGTTTTGCAGCGCACCGGGCATAAGCTTAAGCGCGACAAAGGCGACGCAGGCTCTGTCTCTCTTCGTGGGTGGTCCCGACGCAGTCGTGTCAAAAGCATAGTTCGCAAGGAACGTGGCACCGACAGGCACCATCAGCTTTGCGGAAATTTCGTCATACTTTGCTTTGACCTCCGCGAATTCCGCCTGCTCCTCCTCGTTCAGACCGGTTTCGGCGTCATAACGCCTCTCCTGATGCTTATCAAGCAACGCCTGGTAGCGTCTGGCGAGGCTGACGTCCTGACCCTCCGCAGGGGTGTTCAGCTGCGTGAGTAGATCGGTGTAATACGCATATTTTTCTGCCGCGTTCGGACCCGCCTCAAAGAAGTGACCCTCGTCCGCCGAAGCTGAAACCGCAAAGGTAGCAAATACCAAAAGCAATGTCAGCAACAGCGCCACGCCTTTTTTAAGTGACTTCATCCAAAATTTCTCCTTAGACTGACTTTAAATTAACCGTAACCCCATTTTACATGATCCTGAATGAAATTGCAATAGCATATTCCAACTTTTTTGTCCGGATTTTCCAGCGCGGAAAACAGCGCTGGTGGAATTGCACAAGCAGCACTTTGCATAAGAAGAGACAGGAAATTTCGTTCACCCTAACCAAATCTTTGTCGCCTTCGCCGGGCAAAATCCTTCCGACTGGGCGGAAACACAAAAAATTCCTCAAAAAAACAGAAAAAAAGCCGTGTGTGCTCTTGCAAAGCGAAGAGAAATGGTGTACAATATATACAATATGACGATGAAGTTGTAATTGTTACGGAATAATGAAGCGGAAACGGAGGCGGTCCTCATGTCCAACCGATTATTTCAGGGTATGACGCACCAGGTTTGCGAAGCCATTGGGCGCACGGCAGGGATCTTGGACGACAATGGCGCGTTGCTGGCTTGCAGCGACCCTGCCCGCGTGGGCGAAGTGCAGGCGGAGGCCTTTGCGGCGGCGGTGGCGGCGGAGGGTGCCATAACCTGCGGCGGGGCGAGCTATTGCCGGTTGGGCGGCGCACCCGCAGGTCAGCTTGTGGTGATGGTGGAGGGCACGGACGAGCTTGCGCTGCGTTATGCGGCGCTGCTCAGCGCAACCCTTGGCAGCGTGGAGCAATTTGCCGGGGAACGCTTCGACCGCGCGAACTTCATTAAAAATGTGATTCTGGACAACATCCTGCCCGGCGACATCCATCTGCGCACGCGGGAGCTGCACTTCAACAACGACGTGCCGCGGGCGGTGCTGCTGGTGCGCATGAGCGAAAATTGCGAGGCTTCGGTTTTTGATACCGTGCAGTCGCTTTTCCCGGATCGCACGAAGGATTTCGTAATCAACGTCAGCGAGACGGACATAGCGCTGATCAAGGAAGTGCACCCCGGCGTGGACGCGCGCGACCTTGAAAAACTGGCGCGTTCCATTGCGGATGCGGTGAGCATGGAATATTACAGCCAGCCGACCATCGGCATCGGCTCAAGCGTGATGACCATCCAGGACCTTGCCGCTTCTTATAAGGAAGCGCAGGTTTCGCTGGAGGTGGGCAAGGTTTTTGATACCGAAAAGAAGATCATCAGCTATGATTACCTTGGCATCGCACGCCTGATCTATCAACTGCCCAAGCGCCTCTGCGGCATGTTCCTGCATGAGGTGTTCAAGCGCGGAACCATCGATAGCCTGGATCAGGAGACGCTCTTCACGATCCAGAAATTCTTCGAAAACAACCTCAATGTGTCAGAAACCTCCCGCAAGCTCTTTGTCCACCGCAACACGCTGGTGTACCGGCTGGAAAAAATCAAGAAGCTGACGGGGCTGGATCTGCGTGAATTTGATGACGCCATCGTGTTCAAGGTGGCGCTGATGGTGAAGAAATATTTGGACGCAAAGCCGATTCGGTATTGATTTTCCCAAGGTAAAGTGAAAAAATTTGATGGGCGGAAGGAATCCGCCCATCGGTATTTTACAGCAAGCGGCAAATTATGGGTATATTTTTTACAGTTAATTGCAAATTTTGTTTGATTTTGCCAGTTGTGGAAACGAGGGTGGAGGCAATGATCGCTTTTCGGGACGTGACGAAGGAATACCCCAACAAAACCGTTGCGCTGCGGCGGGTCAGCCTGCACATTGCCCCGCGGGAGTTTGTGTTTGTGGTAGGGGCTTCCGGTGCGGGGAAGAGTACCTTCCTCAAGCTGCTGCTGCACGAGGAGATCCCCAGCAGCGGGAGCATTCGCGTGGGGCGCTTTGAGCTCAACAACCTCACGCCGCGGCAAATCCCGCTGTTCCGGCGGCAGATGGGCGTGGTGTTCCAGGATTTTCGGCTGATCGCCACAATGGATGTTTACGACAACATCGCCTTTGCTATGCGGGTGGTGGGCGCGAAGGAAAAAGATATCCGCCAGCGGGTGGATTTTTTGCTCAACCTGGTGGGGCTGCGGCAAAAGACGCACAGCCATCCCAATGAACTTTCCGGCGGGGAGCAGCAGCGCGTGGCAATCGCCCGCGCACTTGCCAACAGCCCTGACCTGATCATCGCCGACGAACCCACAGGGAACATTGACCCGCGCATGAGCCAAGAGCTGGTGGAGCTTTTCATGCGGCTCAACGAATCGGGCACCACTGTGGTGATGGTGACCCACGCGCACGATTTGGTGCGGCATTACAATAAGCGGGTGATTATCCTGGAAAACGGGCTGGTCGCCGCAGACGGCGGGCTGAAGCCTTCGGCGCAGATCAGGCGGCAGTAAGGAATTGTTGCGGAATAAAGTTAGCAAAATTGCCGTGGGATTTTTGTTGGCAGACAAGGCGGCAAAGCGCGGCAAGGCTGATGCCTTGCAAGGTTTGGCAACGAAGTATGGCGGCAAAAATTTTTCGCGTTTGACACAAAATCCGCTCAAAATAGAGCGATTCGGGTAGTGTCAACACGCCCTGGGAGGAACATTTGATGCAGCAAAGCAGCGGGCGGGCATTTTTGACCCGGATGGGCTTGCGCAACATACGCACAAACAAAACCATGAGCATCGCTTCCGTGCTGGTGCTGGTTTCTTGCCTGATGCTCATCGGGCTGGTCTTTTTATCGGCGGTCAACCTCAACAGCATTTTGGCGCAATTCAGTGCGCGCAACGTGATCGTGGCCTATCCGCAGGCCGGCCTGACGCAAACGCAGCGCACGCAGCTTCAGCGGGAAATCGAGGCGCTGCCGGGCGTTGCGGAATGCAGCTATGTTTCCAGCCAGGAGGCGCTGGAGCGAATCCTGGCAAACAATCAAGGCGATTATCCCCTGCTGGAGGGCGCGGACGCGCAGTTCATGCCGGAAAGCTTTGAGGTGACCCCCGCGGGCATGGAGGACTTTGATGGACTGGTGGCGGCGCTGGAAACCCTTGATCCCGCCATCGCTTCGGTGCGGCATTTTCAGGGGGTGGCGGCGCAGCTTTCCGCGCTGGAGCGTGCCCTGACCATCCTGGGTCTTGCGGTGATCGGCATTTTGCTGCTTGTTTCCGTCTTCATCATTTCCAGCACGGTGCAAGCGACGATGTATTCCCGCCAGCAGGAAATCAAGGTGATGAAAAGCGTAGGCGCCGCGCCCTCGTTCATCCGCTGGCCCTTCCTGGTGGAGGGGCTTGTCCTGGGGCTGCTCAGCTCCCTGGCTGCGCTGGCGCTGGTGTTTGTGGTTTACCTTGCGCTGGGGCAGGCGCTTGAGCCCCTGCTGAGCAAGCTGCTTTCCGGCTATAGTCTGCTGCCCTTTGCGCGGCAGTTGAAAACCCTGCTGCCCGGCTTTCTTGGGGTCGGTCTGCTGACCGGCGGCGGCGGGAGTATGCTTTCCATCTCGCGTTATTTGAAGGAGAAGGTGTATGAAAATTCTGAACTGGACGAGGAATAGGCTTCTGCGCCGCGCGGCGGCTGCCGGGCTGGCGGCGTTGCTTCTGCTTGCCGCGGTCTGGATGCCCTCCAGCGCGGTGCAGTCCGTGGAAGAGCTGGAAAAGAAAAAGGAACAACTGGAAGAAAAGATTGAAGAGCGCGAGGAAATCATTGAAGCGCTGCGCAAGGATCAAAAGGCGCAGGAGAAGCTCATTGAGCTGCTCGGCGCACAAATAGACGAGCTTGATGAAAAGCTTCAGCTCACGGATGGGGAAATCAAGCGGCTGGACGACTCCATCGCCGTGCTGCAAGGGAAGATCAACGGGCTTAACAGGGAAATCGCAGGGATCACGGAGCGGATTCGCGGCATTGAAACGGAAACCCAGGACAAGGAAGCGCTCATCGCCCTGATGCAGCGGCAGTTGATGGAACGCCTGCGCCGGCAATACATTGAAGGTCCGGTTTCAAACTTGCAGCTGCTGCTTTCAAGCCCCGACCTTTCAAGCTTCCTCAACATGGCGGAATACATCAAAAACGTTGCCGAACACGACGCCCGATTGCGCGAAAGTCTGGAGCGGGAGATGGCGGATATGCTCCGCCTGCGCGACGAGCTGACCACCCAGACACAGACGCTGGAGACCAGGCGCGGCGAGGTGGAGGCCGAAAGCGCGGTGCTGGAAACCGAACGCGCCGAGCAGCGCAGCGTGCGCACGGACATGGAGCGGCAGCAGGAAAAGCTTGACCAGGCGCAGCAGGAAGTGCTGACGATCATTGCGGGGCTGAGGAAGAAAACCAGCACCGCAGAAGCGCTGCTGGAAAAAAACCGCCGCGAGGCGGAGGAATTTGACCGGATGATTGACAGCCTTGCGGGCGACCAGAAAAAATCCGGCGCCATTTCGCCGGACGATATCCCCACTGTGGAGGGTCGGATGGTTTGGCCCGTACCTTATTCCAACTGCAGGATCACCAGTCTCTTCGGCGATACCGCCGGGCGCGACCACAGCCACAAGGGGCTGGACATCAGCTGCCCGGATGCGCGCACGCAGGATTATTCCATCATAGCGGCGCTTGAGGGCAAGATCCTCAAGCACGGCTCCAGCACCTCCATGGGGAATTACGTTGTGATCTATCACGGCTATTATCCGCCCACGGGCAAGGAGATCCAGACCACTTACATGCACCTGAAATCAATTGACCCCAGCGTCAAGGACGGCGCACAGATTTCGGCCAAAAAGATCATCGGCATCATGGGAACCACCGGACGCAGCACCGGTCCGCATCTTCATTTTCAGATCAATGAGATCAGCGCCAACGGCACTTCCACACCGGTGGATCCGCTGAAGTATGTTTCGAATCCGTATAAATAAACAGGCTGCTGCGTCGCTTCGCGCCCTTGCCATTTCCGTCTTTATCAAGTTTTGAAATAGCGACGATGAACGCATTCGGTCGGCTGAAACTTTAATTTGCAATTAACTTGCAAGTTACGAGTGCTTTTGCCGTGGTTTATTGCGAGGTTTCACTTGACAAACGCTGAAAAATCAGGTAAAATAAGCGAGCTTTCCCTTGATCCAGTAGCTCAGCTGGCGGAGCATCTGACTTTTAATCAAATGCCCCCGCCCTTGTCCAAAAAAACAGAATAATCGGTATGATCCAGTAGCTCAGCTGGCAGAGCATCTGACTTTTAATCAGAGGGTCCGGGGTTCAAGTCCCCGCTGGATCACCAGAAAACTCAGTGTTGATGCGGGTTTCGGGGCTTTTGGGCTTTGAGCCCGCATCGCTTTTTCTGCTAATTGCTTAGCAGATTTTTGCTTAGCAGATTGCATTTAGAACTCAAATTCCTTAGCAACCTTGTGGCTTGAAAACAGGGTTTTAAGCTTGCCAAATAGGACTTGCTAAGCGGTTCTGCTAAGTTTCCAAAGTAGCAGCCGTTTGTGCACTCAGTGCATCTGCTACCTTTTTCCGCATCTCAGGATCGGTTTGCAGAAGTTCCAGCAAGACGGATACCTCTTGCGGATCAATTGTCGCCTCCGGTTTTTCACCGTAAAAATCCGCCGCGAATTTTTTCGCCAGCTCCTGCTTATGCCCCTTAACCATGTGCGCATAGCCGTCTGTCAGTTGTGATGCAGTTCCATGCCCGGTGATGTTTTGAACGGTCTTGACATCGTAATCGCTGAGGCCGAGGAAGTAGGTCGCGCTGGAATGTCGTATCCCGTGGAAGACAATTGTCTCAAGATCAAGCCCGGTTCGCTCCTGCCAAACCTTAAACCATTTCGCGCAACGCTTCGGTTCAACCGGCCGCCCGTCCTCAAAGCAAAAGACAAGGTTCTCGTCCTGATATCTGTCGCCGTAATAGGCTTTGTCTTTTTCAATCTGCTGCTTACGCAAAAACAGATCCTGCTTGAGCTGCGGTGTGATGCAGTTGACCCGGTTGCTGTCCTTGGTTTTCGGCTTT
>JAISQZ010000055.1 GCA_031273905.1 Oscillospiraceae bacterium
CACAGGGCGGATATGCAGGATGCGTGCAAGGCGGCGCGGCGCTTGGGAGCCGCCCTTTCATTATGGAATTTTTCACCGGGATTTATACCACCGTCAAAACATAAGGAGGCGCTATGCCGGACGAAGCACCGATCCAATACCGTGCGCTGCTGCAGCGCCACGGCTTCCGTTTTTCCAAGGCAATGGGGCAGAATTTTTTGATCAACCCCACCGTCTGCCCGCGCATGGCGGCGCTTTGCGGCACGGACCGCCACAGCGCTGTGCTGGAAATCGGGCCGGGGGCGGGTGTGCTCACGCGGGAGCTGGCGCGGCTTGCGGGGAAAGTGCTGGCGCTGGAGCTGGACAGGCGGCTTTTTCCGGTGCTGGAAGAAAGCCTTGCCGGGCTGGAAAACGTGACACTGCTGCAGGGGGACGTTCTTAAGCTGGATCTGGCGGCGCTTTTGCGCACGCATTTTGACGGAAT
Organism: Oscillospiraceae bacterium; assembly: GCA_031273905.1. GTDB lineage: Bacteria > Bacillota > Clostridia > Oscillospirales > Acutalibacteraceae > WRMQ01. The sequence goes on from JAISQZ010000055.1 coordinate 464, forward strand.
GCCCGTAACGGTCTGCGCCAATTTGCCGTATTACATCACCTCCCCCGTGATCATGCGCCTGCTGGAGGAGCGGCTGCCGATCCAAAGCATCACCGTGATGGTGCAAAGGGAAGCCGCTGACCGCATCTGCGCACGCGTCGGCAGCCGGGAAGGGGGAGCGGTCACCGCGGCGGTGGCGTATTACGCCCAGGCGCAAAAGCTTTTTTCCGTCAGCCGCGGCAGCTTTCTGCCCGCGCCTAATGTGGACAGCACCGTGATCCAACTGCGCCTGCGCGAAGCGCCGCCGGTGGAGGTTGCGGACGAAGCGCAGTTCTTCCGGCTGATCCGCGCCGCCTTCGGGCAGCGGCGAAAAACCCTCGCCAACGCCCTGAGCGCGGGGCTTGGCGTTGAAAAAACAGCCGTTCTCGCCGCCCTTGCGCAGGCCGGCTTGCCGGCGGATATCCGCGCGGAAGCGCTTACGCTCGTGGATTTTGCGCGGGTTTGCGGCGCGTTGGCTTTGTAAAAGAAACAGAGCGATTCGGGTGCGTTGGCGCACGCGAATTGGTTTCCGGAATTTCCTTTTGCTTTTTCGTTTGCATCATTGCGGATACGAAGAAGATTTGTCCCGGACTTTTTGCCGAACGGCTTGTTTTCCGCAGCGGGATATGCTAAAATGAAAAAAGAGTGTGCTTGCTTGGGCTTTGTCCCCCCAAAAAAAACACACGACGATTACTCCGCAAGCAAAGTCCTATCATTATCGCTTGTCCTTTTGGCGCCCTAATTGGCAAGACTTTACTTGCGGAGCCATACAACCAAATCATAACCCTATCATTACTTTGCCGAAGGAGTGTTTTCATGAACCATCCCATTCCCCTGCGCCGGCACCTCAACCGCTTTTCGGAATTCTTCCCCAGGAACGCGCCCCAGATCCCAAAGGAGCTTCAACCCTGCGCAACGGACGCGCCGCCGGAGCTATCCGGCATTACGCTACCGCTGCCCTCACGCAGGCGGGATTACCGCTGCTGTGCCAAGGGGCGGGACGGTGCGCTTTGGCTGGGCGCTAGCACAGGGCTGACCCGCTATGACCCCAACGCGCCGCGCAAAGAGGATCGTGTGCAGTTTTTCAGCGCCCTGCGGGATCTGCCGGACAATGAGGTTGAAGCGCTGCTTATGACGGAACCGGCAAACGAGGCGGAATATGAATCCCTTTGGGTGCTGACAAAAACAGGCGCGGCGCACATCACGCTGCGCTGGCTGGATGCGCAGGAAAAGGCGGAGCTGCTGCTTGCGGAAAGCCTTGCCGTGGTGGATCGCCGCGGCATGGTTTCGCAGCGCGGGCTTTCCGTGGCGCACCGCCCGGAAACCAAGCTGCCTTATAACGAGTGCGATAACGACGGCTGCTTCGGCTGCGGCTTTACCATCGGCGAAATACTGCACTACGCCACGCTGCGGCGGGAATTGGGCAGGGATCACCCGGAAACCAAGCGCGTGCGCGCCATTGCCACACGCGGCGCGGAGGCGATGCTGCTGCTGATGTATATGCCCGGCCGTGGGAATGGCTTTGTTGCCCGCACCTATCTCGCCCCGACGGAACCGGTTCCTGACGACGGCATCTTTTTCAGGAAGCTGGGCGACGGCACGGCGCAATGCGTCACCACGCGCACAAGCGTGAGGGAAGGCAAGGCGGGGCTTGTGATTGACGCTTGCGCACCGGTGCCCAAGCGCCTGGCAAAGCTTTATGAGGATGAGGGATATACGGACACAGGGCTGGTATATAAGGCGGACACCAGCAGTGACGAGACCACCCTGCACTTTGCGCATCTCTATTATTTGCACACAATCCTGGGCGAAGATGACCCTGAACTCGACGAGCTGGCGAAGACCGCGGCGAAAAACCTGATGGGGCACATCATTGACCACGGCTTTGAGATGCACGACGCTTTCGGTGCGCCGACCACCTGGGCAAAGTGGAGCAAGGCTTATTTCAACACGGATTTTGGCTGGTGCGACGGTTGCCTCAACGCTGCGGAGGTGCTGATGTATCTGCGCGTGACCATGGCAATCACCGGCGAAGCGGGCAGATGGCAGGAAGCCCATGACCGCCTGATCGCCGAGGGCTATGACGACCTGACGCAATATCACGCGGATCGCCTGCGGCAAATTACCTGCCATGCCGGGCTGGATGAGCCGGAGGAGATCATGTATGGCGACCACATGCTTGCAACGGCCGCCTTTTGGCTGCTGATCATGCTGGAGCCGGACGAGACCCGCAAGGCGAAATACCGCAGGGGCTTTGCCGCCTGGCGCGGCAGCATCGGGCGGGAATTTAACCCCGGCTATGATCTGCCCTTCCATCTTGCCTGCCCGGAGGAACCAATCGACTGGCTGCGGCTGGAGCACTGGTTTTACCGCAATCCCGCAAGCCGTCTCGCCGCCCCGGTCAGTCTTTCCGCCCGGCGCGACGTGCCGGTGCGCGTGCGCTTTGGCAAGGGGGAGGAAACCGGCTGGCTGCTGCCGCCGGACGAACGCGCCATCACCAAATTTGACCGCAATCCCAACTACTTTACCGATGATGCGGAGAGCGGCGCGAAAAAAATGGAAAGCTGTTATGTCTATACGTTCTCCTATTGGATCGGGCGATATTACGGATTTTTTAGCTGAGACCTGGAATCACTGTCTAAAATCGAAAATAAATACATGCAGAAGAGGGTGTCATTATGTCCCATCCCGTTCATCTTGTCGGTAACGCGCATTTGGATCCCATTTGGCTTTGGCGCTGGCAGGAGGGCTGCAACGAAGCCCTGCAAACCTTCCGCAGCGCACTGGATCGCCTGGAGGAATTCCCGGGCTTTGTGTTCACCTGTTCCTCCGCTTCCTATTACCGCTGGGTGGAGGAGATCGACCCGGCAATGTTCCGCGAAATTCAGCAAGCGGTCAAGGCGGGGCGCTGGGTGCCGGTGAACGGCTGGTGGGTGCAGCCGGACTGCAACATGCCTTCCGGCGAAAGCTTTGCCCGCCAGGCGCTTTACAGCCAGCTCTACTATTATGAAAAATTCGGCAGGATCTGCAGCACGGGCTACAATGTGGATTCCTTCGGTCACAACGCCATGCTTCCGCAGCTGCTGCGCCAGGGCAGAATGAACGCCTATGTTATGATGCGCCCGGGAATGCACGAAAACCCGGATATTCCGGAAAACGCCTTTTGGTGGGAATCCCCGGACGGTTCCCGCGTGCTCAACTTCCGCCTGCCCACAGGCTACGGCGAGGAGGGCGCGGACGCGCTTGACCGCCGCGCGGACTTCCTGCAAGCGCGCAGCGAGGAGGCCGGCTACGGCATGATGTTCTTTTATGGCGTCGGCAACCACGGCGGCGGGCCGACCAAGGCGGATCTGCTGCATTTACAGGAAAAAATGAAGCTGGACGGCTTTGCGAATCTGGAATTTTCCTCACCGGACGACTATTTTAAGCAATTGTTCGCTTCGCCGGTCAACCTGCAAACCTGGCGTGACGATATGCAGCATCACGCCAGCGGCTGCTACAGCGCGACCTCCATGGTCAAACAGCTCAACCGCCGCGCGGAGCAGGCGCTCTATGCCGCCGAGGTATGGGATACCGCCGCCGCGAAGGATTTTAGCCTCCCCGCCAAAACGGCGGAATTTGCCGAAGCCTGGCGCGACGTTGCTTTCAACCAATTTCATGATATCTTTTGCGGCTGCTCCATCATGGAAGCCTATGACGACGTGCACGACAGCATGGGCCACGCCCTGACCATCGCCGCCCGGGCGCAGAACAACGCGCTGCTGCGCATTTCCCGCAGCATCAACACCTGGGTGGAGGGCGTTTCAGAACCGCGCCGGGAGCTGCGCTTTTTGAGCATCCCGCGGGAATTCCCGCGCCCGGTGGTGGTGTTCAACGCGCTTTCGTGGGAACGCGAGCTGCCCGTGCAGGTGATGTATACCAGCGCAAGGGTGCTCGACGCCCACGGAAACACCGTGCCTTCGCAGACGGTACGCGGTTCCCGCTTTGACGGCCCTGATCCGAAGGACACGCTCTTTTTGGCGAAGCTCCCCGCCATGGGCTATGCCCTTTATTGGGTGTGGCAGGTGGGTGAAACGGCGCCGTCCGCGCCCGCCGTCCGCGCGGGGGAGACGCCGGAGGGCGCTGTGTTCCTCGAAAATGAATTGCTTTATGCTGAGTTTTGCAGCAAAACCGGCGGCATTGCCAAGCTGG
>JAISQZ010000105.1 GCA_031273905.1 Oscillospiraceae bacterium
TTTCATCGTTATTATTCCTCCAAAAAAAGATTGCCAAAGCATAAGAATTACCTTATAATATCATATGATACCATGCGTGCCGGGGTTAGTCAATTGCTTTTCAAAAAATAAATGAAAGAGGGAAGGCTTCGTTGGCGTGAAAACAGCGGATTTTTATTATCAGCTCCCGCCGGAGCGCATTGCGCAGCAGCCGCTTGAGCCAAGAGACAGTTCCCGCCTGCTGGTGCTGCGGCGCGGCGGCGAGGCAATCGAGCATGATGTGTTTTCCGCGCTGGGGAAATATCTGCGCCCCGGGGATTGCCTGATCCTCAACGACACCCGGGTGCTGCCCGCCAGGCTTTACGGCACAAAGGCGGATACCGGGGCGCGTGTGGAATTTTTGCTGCTCAAGCAGCAGGCGGATGGCGTGTGGGAAGCCTTGGCCGGCCCGGGAAAGCGTGCAAAGCCGGGTGCGCTGTTTTCCTTTGGCAAGGGTCTGATGAGCGCCGAGGTGCTGGAAGCCCTGCCCAACGGCAACCGCCTGCTGCGCTTTTGCTATGAGGGCAATTTTTTTGCCCTGCTGGAACAAATCGGCGAGCTGCCGCTGCCGCATTACATTACCAAAAAACCGAAGGACGCCAACCGCTATCAAACGGTGTTTGCCCGCGAAAACGGCTCCGCCGCCGCGCCCACGGCAGGGCTGCATTTTACCCCCGCGCTGCTGGAGCGGTTAAGGGCGCAGGGCGTTGCCATTGGCTATGTTACCCTGCATGTGGGCTTAGGCACCTTTCGCCCGGTGAAGGCGGCGCACATTGAGGATCACACGATGCATTCGGAGCATTTTTCCTTGCCGGAGGTCACCGCAGCGCTGATCAGCAAAACAAAAGCGGAGGGCGGGCGCGTGGTCAGCGTGGGAACCACCTGCTGCCGCACACTTGAAAGCGTGGCGGCGCGGCACGGCTGTGTTTGCCCCTGCGAGGGCTGGACGGATATCTTTATCTATCCCGGCTATCAATTCCAATGCATTGATGCGCTGCTGACCAATTTTCATCTGCCGGAAAGCACGCTGATTATGCTGGTAAGCGCGTTTTACGGCAGGGAACGCACCCTCGCCGCCTATGAATGCGCGGTGCGGGAGGGCTACCGCTTCTATTCCTTTGGCGACGCGATGCTGATTTTGTAAGAGCTGCGGCCGGAACAATTTTTTGAAGGGATTATAGTTTCAAGGGCAGTATGAATGGAATATATTCATGCGCGGGACTTCTTGCTTTTTCCTCAAAACCGTGTATAATAGAGATATCATTATGATTGGAGTGATAGCTTGGGCTTCCCGAAGGATCATATTCGTAATTTTTCGATCATCGCGCATATTGATCACGGCAAGTCGACGCTTGCCGACCGTCTGCTGGAACTGACGCAAACCGTTGCCCTGCGGGATATGACCGCGCAGCTTCTGGATTCCATGGAGCTTGAGCGCGAACGCGGCATCACGATCAAAGCGCACGCGGTGACGCTCTACTATAAAGCGCAAAACGGCGAGCTTTATGAACTCAATTTGATCGATACGCCCGGTCATGTGGATTTTAACTACGAGGTTTCGCGTTCCTTGGCGGCCTGCGAAGGGGCGCTGCTGGTTGTGGACGCTTCCCAGGGGATTGAGGCGCAGACCCTCGCCAATACCTATCTGGCGCTTGACCACGATCTGGAGCTGGTGCCGGTGATCAATAAAATTGATCTGCCCGCGGCGGAGCCGGAACGCGTGGCGGCGGAAATTGAAGAGGTCATCGGGCTGGATTGCTCCCGCGCACCCCGTGTCAGCGCCAAAACGGGGCTGCACACGGAACAGGTGCTCGAACGCATTGTGGCGGATATCCCCGCCCCGGAGGCGGACGACAGCCTGCCCCTGCGCGCACTGATCTTCGATTCGGTCTACGACAGCTACAAGGGCGTGATCGTTTACGTCCGCGTGAAGGAGGGCAGCCTGCGCGTGGGCGAAACGATGCGCATGTTTGCCACCGGCGCACAATTCGCTGTGGTAGAGGTCGGGCGAATGCGCGCCACCTCCATGGAACCCTGTGAGCAGCTCAGCGCCGGGGAGGTTGGCTACATCGCCGCCTCCATCAAAACGGTGAAGGACGCCCGGGTGGGCGATACCGTCACCAAAACGGAGCATCCCGCCAGCGAAGCCCTGCCCGGCTACCGCAAGGTGAACCCCATGGTGTTCTGCGGCGTCTATCCGGCGGACGGCGGCGATTACGAAGCCCTGCGGGAATCGCTGGATAAGCTCCAGCTCAACGATGCGGCGCTTTCCTTTGAACCGGAAAGTTCCGGGGCGCTGGGCTTTGGTTTTCGCTGCGGCTTTCTGGGTCTGCTGCATCTGGAAATCGTGCAGGAACGCCTGGAGCGCGAATACGACCTGGAGCTTGTGACGACCGTTCCAAGCGTTATCTATCATTTTCAGCTCAACGACGGCAGCACCGTATGCATTGACAACCCCACGCATTATCCCGATCCCGCGCACATTGTTTCCAGTGAGGAGCCCTTCACCAACGCCCACATCTACGCCCCCGCGGAATACGTCGGCACGATCATGGAGCTTTGCCAGGAGCGGCGCGGCACGTTCAAAAACATGGTCTATATCGCCGCCGACCGGGTCGATTTGCAGTATGAGCTGCCGCTCAATGAGATCATCTACGATTTTTTTGATTCGCTCAAATCCCGCACGCGGGGCTACGCCTCCTTCGACTATGAATTCCTAGAATACCGCAAATCCAATCTGCAAAAGCTGGAGGTTCTGCTCAACGGCGAAGCGGTGGACGCGCTTTCCTTTATCGTTCACGCCGAAAAAGCGCCCGCCCGCGCCCGGCGGATTGCCGAAAAGCTCAAGGAACACATCCCACGGCAGATGTTCGAGATCCCGGTGCAGGTCGCCGTAGGCGCGAAGGTGATCGCCCGCGAAACGGTGAAGGCCATGCGCAAGGATGTGCTTGCCAAATGCTACGGCGGCGACATCACACGCAAAAAAAAGCTGCTGGAAAAGCAAAAGGAGGGCAAGAAGCGGATGCGGCAATTCGGCGCGGTGGAGGTGCCGCAGGAGGCATTCATGGCGGTGCTGAAGCTGGAGGAATGACCGTGATGCGCACGGCTTTGGTCGGTTCCAAGGGATCGTGTCCTGCGGCGCGTCAATAGTACTCAGCTTGCGCAAAAACGGATGTTTCCGCCCGGTCGGCGCTCTGGAACAAATTTTTCCGCAGGTTTTCTGAAAAAAGTTAATTTACCTCTCGCATTTCTTGTCAGAATATGCTATAGTATCACGGTACATGGGAATTTTGCAGCAAGGGGGACTGAGAATGGCGCAGCCCGCGGCGGAAAGCCAGGCAAGTGAACACCGGGAAGCACCTAAAAGCAGGCGTTATGTGGATACCAAGGAATCTGTTGGCTTTGTCCTTTATGACGTGGCGGCAAGCTGGAACATCGCAAAGCACGATTCGCTCTACCTGACGGATGTCCTGCGCATTGATTTCGACTTCACTGCGGCGTTTAAGCCGATTCTGGCGGTCTGGGACGTAATCAACGACATATTTTTGGCGAGCTTCATCGAAAAAACGCGCACCCGCTTCGGCAAATTCCGCCCTTATCTGATCGCATACGCCTTGATTGCCGTGCCAATCATCGTCTTTTATTACACCATGGGTTCCATCTGGGGCGCAAGGCCGACAACTGACATCACAAAGCTTGCGGTGTTCGTCGTAATCAATGTCATCCGCAATCTGGCGGATTCCGCCGGGGCAATCGCCCGCACGGGGATCATTGCCACCATCACCCCGGATATCCGCGACCGGACGCGGCTGATTACCCAGGCGCAGCTCCTTTCCGGCTTTGTGGAAAAAGCGCCGGAAATCTTATTGGGGATGCTCATTGATTTGAGCAACAACGATGTCATCGGCACGCCCCTGCCCACCATCTTTGCCTGGGGCGGCGTGCTGACGGTAATCGGCGGCGGTCTGATGTCGTTTTATTTTGCAATCAAATCGCGTGAGCGCGTGCCGCAGTCGCTGGAACCGCCCAAAATCAAGGAAAGCTTCCGCTCCCTTTCCGGCAACCGCCCGCTGATTTTGATGATGCTTGCCGAATTCCTCGGCGCGTTCAGCCTCAACCCCGGCACGTCGCTTTATTTTACAAACGTGCTCAAATTCAACACAATGTCCACCGTGACGGGCATTCCCGGCGCGATTGTTTCGCCGCTGAGCTTTGCCTATGTCCCCAAGCTGCGCACCAAGCTTTCCACCCGCACGCTTTGGATTGCGGGCACCCACGCGGGCGATATATTGCTGCTGTTTGTGTTTTTCGTCGGGCGCATCGGATCCAACTTCAAGCGCCTTGCGGTGATGATCCCCGCCTTCATGCTGCAGGAAACGCTTTTCATGACTGTTTGGGGCGTGCGCAAGGTGATCCCCGAGGAACTGCGCAACGAAGCGATTGATTACGGTGAATGGAAAAACGGCTTCCGCGCGGAAAGCATGACCGGCGTGGCAAAGGGCTTGCCCAACAAGCTGGTGACCTCCCTGGGCGAAAGCGTCAAGGCGCTGATCCTCAAATACATCGGCTACGAACAGGGCGCAAAAGCCGGCACACAGACCTTTGAAACGGAGCGAAAGCTCTTCACCATGGTCACGCTGCTGCCGGTCGTCACCAGCGCCATTGGGATCATCCCCAAGCTGATGTACAATATTGACCAAAAAACCCGTGAACGCATGTATGCAGAGCTTGCCGAACGCCGTTCCCGTCTTTCCGTAAGCGAAGCGGAACAGCCGAAGGATGCGTAGGGATGCCCTCGGCTTGCCGGGAAAAATAAATAAGCGCGGCGCCCGGTCTTGCTGCCGGGTGCCGCGCTTTTTGCGCCACGCTTAGTCCTTGCACTGGAAGGAATGGCAGCAGGTGGCGTGTTCGCTGCTGGCATTTTTTGTTTCCTGCAAAACGTCAATCTGGTTGAGGGAGCAGCACTGCTCGGATTTGCAGTTAAAACGGCACTGCGCCACATTGCAACTGATATTGGGGTTTTGGTTTTGCGGTTGTGTCATGGTGTTTTCCTCTTTTCCTTTTGAATGAGCTATGCCCCGCCGGGAGCCGCACTTAGTTTCCCCGCAGTGCTTCGCGCTCATACCCTGGAAAAGTCTGGAACCGCAGCCTGATCCACAAGCGCGGCAAGCTCCCCTGCGCAAAGCGGCGCCTGCCTGCCTTTCAGCCAAAACCCGTTGAAGCGCAGGCGTTCCATCTCCTTCACGCCGCAAAGCTCAAAAAGCGCACCCGCAAAGCGCAGCGGATTGATTCCCGGCGGGCAAAGGGCGGCATAGGCGGGCGGCAATTCCGGCAAGCCCACGCGCACCACGCGGCACTGCGGCAGCGGCGTTTGGCTATCCGGTGAAAAAATCAGCCCGCGCTCTCTGCCCGTGAAGAGCGAAAGCTCCTGCGCAACAATCACATCGCTTTGCGCAAAGCATCCGACGGAATCGCTGAGGATCAGCGTCACGCCATAACGGATAAGCAACTGCGCCGCCGCCGCGCGATAGACCGCAAAATCCGGTGTGAACACGCGCAGGCTGCCCGCAAGCATCACCAGCGGCTCCACGCAGCGGCACAGGATGCCCTTGGGATCCACCAGCGTCACACTGAGCTTTTGCGCGGGTGTTTCGCAGCGCCGCAGCACCTGCATCGCCGCCTGCAAATGCAAAAGCAGGGGCAGCCGCTTCGCCTCAAAAGCGCGGAGACCCGGTTCAAGCATAGCCCTGCCGGGGCTGGGCGGCGCCGGCGGGCAAATCCCCTCCGGAAAAAGCATCCGCGTGCGGCAGCGCCCCGCCGCGTGTTCCACGGCATTCCAGGGGATAACGCCCTTGCGCGGGGCGCATTCCAGCCGAAAAAACGGCGCACCGCCGGGCGTTTCCACCCGGATCATCTGCGGGGCGGGCGGTCGCCGCCATTGCCGCAGAACAGCGATGGCATCCGTTTCGCGGGGAAGCGGACAAAGGCAGGCAAACATAGCGTTTGTATCCTTTCGTTCTCTTTTTTGGGGACTGTCTGCGCAAGATGGATCTGCGGATTTGCGAGCTGCTGTTCGCGCATTTTTTGCGCGGAAGACGAAGGCTTGCTGCGACTCCAAACCGAGGAGGACAAGCAAAAAAGCTGCAAAATCAGCTGAAAGAACGCGAATGCAGCCTTGTATAGACCGCCCATAAGCAACGCCTTCTATGCTATGCTCCCAAACAGAGTTTCATGCCCAAAAAGAATTGAATGAACCGCAGAAAAACCGCCCATACTCCGGGTAAGCGCAATCAAGGAAGGGTGGTTTTATGTTTCGTAATTTACATAGCCCCAAGGAACACCGGCAGCGGCACGCAAAGCTGCTGCGCCGTCTGGCACTGCTGGCGCTTTGTGCGTTTTTGGGGAGCCTGCTCAGCTTCCATCTGCGCTGCGCGGGCATCCGGCAGGAGGTGCTGCGCCTGCACGTGATCGCGCATTCCGACAGTGAAGCCGATCAAAGCGCCAAGCTTGCCGTGCGCGACGCGATTTTGCGGGAAGGCGCCACGCTGTTTGACGGTTCCGTAACGGCGGCGCAGGCGCAGACGGCGGTGCTGCCGCGCAAGGAGGCGCTGGAAACCTGCGCCCGGCGTGTGCTGCGGGCGCGCGGCCTGGATTACAGCGTACAGGTAAGCGTCGGTGTGGAATATTTCAACACCCGCAGCTATGAGGACATCACCCTGCCGGCCGGGCGCTATCAAGCGCTGCGCGTAATCCTCGGCGAAGGGAAGGGGCGCAATTGGTGGTGTGTGATGTTTCCGCCGCTTTGCCTGCCTGCCGCCGAAAAAAAAGATGCCGTCCGCTTGGATGCGGTGCTTAGCGGCGGGGAACTGCGTGTAGTCAAAAGCAATCCCCGGTTCGAGGTGCGCTTCAAGCTCGTGGAGCTTTGGGAAGAATTCTGGGCGAAGCGCAAGGGGAAGGGCTGAACGCAAACGCCCCCAAGCCGCCGGAAATTCCCCGTTGCTTTCCTGACCGTGAGAGGCCTTTCAGGCCTCTCTTTTCTGCTGATTTTGCTCCCTGCTTCAATGAACTCCTGTCGCGCTTTTGGTTTTTCGAGCGCGGCGACCCGTTTGATGGGATCAATTTTCCGTGCTTTGCGCTGCAAAGACCTTGACAAAAACGGCGCGGCGCGGTATGCTTTTCTTGTCAGGCTGGGGGCTGCGGGCACAGGCTGATGCCTGCCAAGGAGGACAAGCTTGCGAAACGAAAAACCAGCCGAAAAAATTGCCTATATTTTTGTTGCGGCGTACCATAAAATCAACGCTGACGGAGGAAACCATGCCCAGCCACCGTTTGGATCAGTTCCTTGCAGCGCGGGGCTTCGGTTCCCGCAAGGATGCGCTGCGTCTTATCCGCAAGGGCGCGGTATGCGTCAACGGTCTTGTGGCGAAAAGCGGCGCGGAAAAAATCCATCCGGAAAGCGATCGGGTGGATGTCAGCGGCAAAGCAATCCCGATGATGGACGGCTGCTATCTCATGCTGCACAAACCAAAGGGCGTCATCAGCGCCTCACGCGATCCCAAGGTTGCCACCGTGCTGGAGCTTATCCCGGAGGAACTGCGGCGGCGCGGGCTGTTCC
>JAISQZ010000117.1 GCA_031273905.1 Oscillospiraceae bacterium
AGGCAAAAGCACAGCGCGAACAGGCGGTAAAGCAGGGGCTTTATCCTTTGCATGGCGGCGCCTCCTTAAAATAATCCGAAGCGCCCCGCAGCCGGGGATAGCCCCATTGCCGCAGCGCCTCATAAGCCGCGACGGCGGCGGCGTTGGAAAGATTGAGGCTGCGGGCCTCCGGGATCATCGGCAGGCGGACGCAACGCTCCGGCTGCGCTTCGAGCAGCGCTTCCGGCAGCCCGGCGGTCTCCTTGCCAAAAAGGAAATAAACCTGTTTTGGGTAGTTGATTTCGGTATAAACCCGAGCCGCCTTGGTGGAAAAATAATAATATGCCCCCTGCGTTCGGGCGAAGAAGTCCTCCAGATTCCTGTGATACGTAACCTCCAGCAGATGCCAGTAATCCAGCCCGGCGCGCCTGAGCTTCGCGTCGTCCACGCGGAAGCCCATGGGTTCGATTAAGTGAAGCCGCGCACCGGTGGCGGCGCAGGTACGCGCAATGTTGCCCGTGTTCTGCGGGATTTCCGGCTCCACAAGCACCAGATGCAGCGCGTATTCCCCGCAGGGGGTGGAAAGCGTTTCCAAAAGCAAAACCTCCGATTATTCCCGTTTATGCGGGCAAACTAGAAGCGTGGAAGCGGCAGAATGCTTCTGAGGAATTATTTTAACAGTGGAAAGAGGGAAATGCACGATGATGAAAATGCAGGCAACGCAGATCGCCAAGGGCGTTGGCATCGGCATGGCGGTGGGCTGCGCGGTCGGTCTGGTGGGCGGTGCGCTCCAGCAGCCAAAATACCAGCGCACGGCAAAACGCGGCATCAACAAAGCGTTCAAGGCCATCGGCGGCGTACTGGACGCCCTCAGCTGAACCGAACCTTTGCGGGACGCGCGGGGCGAATTCCGCCCCGGTACTTATAGCATAACACTCCGCAAGTACGCCGCAATAAAAATACAGGCATTTTTTTTGCGAAGGGGATTTTTCCGCCGGGGCAAAGCCCGCAAAGCTACCCCTCTCAATTGCGCGAAGCGTCTTTCACATAAACAGCTCTTTTCCGTAAATCAGCGCAGCGCTCTTCTTGGCAATCAGCGCGAAGCCCTGCGCCGCAAAGCCCTGCCGAAGCTCCTTTTCTCTTTTGTCAGGGAAGGCGCAAACACCACGGCAGCCCAGTGCGTCCAAATGCGCCTGCGCCGCCTCCAGCAAAGCCCCGGCGGCGTTCCCGTCTGCCAGGAACAGCTGGCAGTGCGCCGGGTATTGCCCGGCAACGCCTTGGTGCAGCAACGAAACGCGCTTGGCGGATGCCAGGGCGGAAAGCCCGTAACCGCGGCATTTGGGCAGAAGCTTCGTCTGCACGCGGCGGGCATAGGCGGCATAGTCCGGCGCACAGAGCACGGCGCCCGCCAGCTCCCCCTGCGCAAGCGCCGCAAAGCTGTGCGCAAGCTCATAGTCCAAATAATAATCGCAGTAAATCAATCCGATGAGCAGGCGTTCCACCTCGCTGCGTTTGCGCAGGGGCGTTTTCGCCAGGCACAGCCCGCGCAGGGCGCCCGCGTCGGAGGAGCGCAGGGGACGGATCGTCATACCCCGCCCCCTTCCGGCAGCGCGGCAAGGATGCTCTCCATCAGCGGCGCGAGTGTCTGTATCCGCCTGCCGGTTTCCAGCACCTCTTCGCCGGTCAGCGGCGCGTCTGTGATGCCCGCCGCCATATTGGTGATCACAGAACAGCCCAGCACCCGCATCCCGCAATGCCGCGCGGCGGTCACCTCCGGCACGGTGGACATCCCCACCGCGCTTGCCCCCAACAGGCGAAAGGCGCGGATTTCGGCGGGCGTTTCATAGGAGGGACCCGTCACGGCAAGGTAAACCCCTTCGCGCAGGGCGATGCCCATTGCCCGCGCCCTCTCCTTCGCAAGCCGGCGCAGGGACGGCGCATAGGCTGCGGTCATGTCAAAAAAGCGTTCGCCAAGCGCCGGGCAATGCAGGCCGGCCAAGGGGTTGCCGCCCATCAGGTTGATATGGTCTGCAATCAGCATCAAATTCCCCACGGAATAATCCGGGTCAATCCCCCCCGCAGCGTTGGTGACCAGCAGCGTCTTCACCCCCATCAGCGCCAACACGCGGATGGGGAAGATGATCTGCGCGAAGGAACAGCCCTCATAGCGGTGGTGCCGCCCCTGCATACAAAGCACGCGTTTGCCGCCGAGCGTTCCTGCCAGCAGGCAACCGCTGTGCCCGGGCGCGGTGGAAAGCGCAAAGCCCGGGATTTCCCCATAGGGGATGCGCGTCACATCCGTCAGGCGCTCCCCCAGGCTGCCCAGCCCGGAACCCAGAATCAGCCCGGCTGAAAAATCCTCCCGTTGCGGCAGGCGGGCAAAGACCGTCTCGGCGGCCTCTTGATACGCTGCAAGCATGGCGCTGCCTCCTTTTTGCTGCTATTCTTCCGCTGAAAGCGCTTCCCAAAGGGCAAGCTGCTCTTCCAGCGCGGTTTGGCGGCTTTCTAGCTGCGCGGTGTGCGCCAGCACCGCTTCGTAATCGGCGGAAAGCTCCGGCAGGGCAAGCTGCCCGTGCAAAACCTGCAGCTCCTCCTCCAGCCGGGCAATCTCCGCCTCGCAGCGGGTCAGCGCCGTTTGGCGGCGGCGCACGGCGGCGGCGCGCTCCTTTTGCAGCTGATATTCATTTTCCCGCTTCGCGCGTTTTGGCAAGCCCGGCGGCGCGGTGCCTGCGCTGTGCAAAAGATAGTCCTCATAGGAAGCCCCGCAATCCTCCAGCCCGCCGGGATGCAGGCGCAGCACCCTTGTCGCCAGCCGGTTGATGAAATAACGGTCGTGCGAAACAGCAAGGATGCTCCCGCCAAATTGCAGCAGCGCCTGCTCCAGGGCTTCGCGGGAAGCGATATCCAGGTGGTTTGTCGGTTCATCAAGGAGCAGCGTGTTTGCGCCGGAAAGCATCAGCTTAAGCAGCGCGACGCGTGCGCGTTCCCCGCCGCTCAGGCAGTCCATCTCCTTGAATGCCTCGTCACCGGGAAACAGGAACGCGCCCAGCAGGCTGCGCAGCTCCGTCTGTGTCAGGCTGCGGAAGGAATCCCAAACCTCGTCGAGCACCGTTTTGCCGCTTTTGTTTGCCGCAAGCGCCTGTTCGTAGCTCCCCAAGCGGACGTTCGCGCCAAGAGAAACATAGCCCGCGTCCGGCTTCACCTTGCGGCGCAGGATATTCAGCAGCGTTGTCTTGCCGCAGCCGTTTGCGCCCAGCAGGAATACCCGCTCCCCTTTTTCAATTAGCGCGTCCAAGCCGGAAAACAGCAGCTTTTCGCCGTAGCGCTTTTCCAGACCCTTCAGCCGCAGCACCTCCTGACCGGTTTCCGGCACAGGCGGGAAGCAAAAGCGCAGGCTG
>JAISQZ010000121.1 GCA_031273905.1 Oscillospiraceae bacterium
GACAAGTGCCCGCTGGCGTTTCATTACTATAATGCGGAGGAGCTTCTTCTGGGCAAAACCATGAAGGAGCATCTGCGCTTTGCGATGTCTTATTGGCACACGATGTGCGCTGAAGGCGCGGACATGTTCGGCACGGGAACCCTTGCAAAAAATTACGGAAAAAGCGACCCAATGGCTTCCGCTTTTGCAAAAGCGGAAGCGGCCTTTGAGCTGATGCAAAAGTTGGGGCTGGGCTTTTATTGCTTCCATGACCGCGATATCGCGCCGGAGGGCGCAAGCCTCGCGCAAAGCAACGCGCGCCTGGATCAAATCAGCAGCCGCCTGCTGGAATTGCAGCAAGCAACCGGCATCCGGCTGCTTTGGGGCACGGCGAACCTGTTCGGGCACCCGCGTTACCAAAACGGCGCGGCTTCCTCCTGCACGCCGGAGGTCTTTGCCTTTGCGGCGGCGCAGGTCAAAAAAGCGATTGAGCTGACCGTCAGGTTGGGTGGGCAGGGCTACGTATTTTGGGGCGGGCGCGAAGGCTATGAAACGCTGCTCAACACCAACTATAGCCTGGAGCAGGAAAACATCGCCCGCTTCTTTACAATGGCGCGGGATTACGCGCGCAAAATCGGCTTCACAGGCAAGTTCCTGATTGAACCCAAGCCCAAGGAACCGATGAAGCATCAGTATGATTACGATGCGGCAACCGCAATCGGTTTTTTGCGCAAATATGGGCTGGCGCAGGATTTTGCGCTCAATATTGAGGCCAACCAC
Source organism: Oscillospiraceae bacterium (assembly GCA_031273905.1). Lineage (GTDB taxonomy): Bacteria > Bacillota > Clostridia > Oscillospirales > Acutalibacteraceae > WRMQ01. Next base: position 760 of record JAISQZ010000121.1, read on the forward strand.
GCCACTTTGGCGGGTCACACCTTTCAGCATGAGCTGCGCTTGGCGCGGGAGGAGGGCTTCTTCGGCTCCATCGATGCCAACATTGGCGACCCCCTGCTGGGCTGGGATACCGACCAGTTCCCCACCAACGTCTATGATACGGCGCTCGCCATGCGCGAGGTGCTGCAAGCGGGCGGCTTCACCTTGGGCGGGCTGAATTTTGATGCCAAGCCCCGCCGCGCCTCCAATACCTTTGAGGATCTCTTCCAAGCTTATATCGCCGGGATGGACGCCTTTGCCTTGGGGCTGCGCATTGCCGCAAAGCTGCAGGAGGACGGGCGGCTGGATGAATTTGTGCAGCAGCGCTATGCGGGCTATGAAAGCGGTATCGGCGCTGCGATTGTTTCGGGCAAAGCAACACTGGAATCCTTGGAAGCCTTTGCGCTGCAATGCGGCGAAGTGCAGACCTCCAGTGGGCGGCAAGAATATTTGGAGCATGTGCTCAATACGGTCATGTTCGGTTAGGAATGAAAAGCAATGATTCCAAAAATCATCCATTATTGCTGGTTTGGCGGAAAGCCGTTCCCGCCATTGGCGGAAAAATGCATGGAAAGCTGGCACAGGCATTGCCTTGGCTGGCAGATCATGCGCTGGGACGAAACGAATTTTGACCCGCACATAAACGCCTATGCGCAAGAAGCCTATGATGCGCAAAAATGGGCGTTTGTTTCGGATGTGGCGCGGCTTTGGGCGCTAAAGCAATACGGCGGATTTTATCTTGACACCGATGTGGAACTGATAAAGCCCCTGGATTGTTTTCTGGAAGAAAATTTCCTAATCGGTCTTGAATTCCACCGTATCGTCGCTACCAGTTTGATTGGCGCTGCGCCTGAAAACAAAATCATTTGCGAATTGCTGAGTAAGTATGACGAAAAACATTTTTTGCTGCCCAATGGTCAGACGGATCGAACGGCGAATGTCAAGTTGTTTACGAGCTATTTCCGGGAAAAATGCGGGCGCAAAATCCGAAATGTTCTGTATAAAGGCGCGGATTTTTCCGTCTATCCCTCTGATTATTTCTCGCCAAAGGACAGCCGGACAGGCTTTGTTTTCCTGACAAAGCATAGCTCTGCCATCCATCACTTTTCAACCTCTTGGTATGAAGCGGAGGAGCTTGCGTTCCGAGAAAACCAGTGGCGGCGTATGGCGTTTTTGCGTCGGCTGCGACCGCTGCTTGGTGCAAACCGGGTTGTTTGGATCGGCAAACGTCTGTTGCTTTGCATACAGCTGCGGCAAATATATGGCGCTTTCTGGCTTGTTCATGCCTTGCGGATTCTGCGTTCACAAAAATAAAGCATTCAGGAGGGATTCCTGTGCTAACAGATCCGATCTTTCTTGGGCTGGATATCGGCACCTCAAGCTGCAAAGCGCTGGCGATTGACGCACGGGCGCGGTTGCTGGGCAGCGCTCTGGCGGAGTATCCCTGCCAATCACCGCAGCCCGGCTGGTCAGAGCAAAACCCCGCCGACTGGCGGCACGGCGCACAGACGGCGCTGCGCTGCCTGCTAAAGCAATTGGATGCTTCACGCCTTGCCGGCATCGGGCTTTCCGGGCAGATGCACGGCATGGTGGCGCTTGGCGCGAAAAACAATGTGCTGCGCCCGGCAATCCTTTGGAACGACCAACGCACGCCAAGGCAGTGCGCGGAAATCACCGCCCTTGCCGGCGGCGCGGAGGGCTTGCTGCGCCTTACAAACAACCCGATGCTCACCGGCTTCACCGGTGGAAAAATCATGTGGTTCCGCCAGACGGAGCCATTGCTTTTTGAGCAGACAAAAACCTTCCTCAACCCGAAGGATTACATCCGCTTCTGCCTCACAGGGCAGCTGGCAACCGAGGTTTCCGACGCTTCCGGCACCGGTCTTTTTGATGTGAAGCACCGCCGCTGGAGCCAGGAGCTGCTTGCCCTGCTGGAACTGGAGGCTTCCCTTTTCCCGCCCGCGCTGGAATCCACGCAAATCGCCGGACACGTGACAAGGGCGGCGGCGGAGCTGACGGGCTTGCCTGCGGGGCTTCCGGTGATTGCGGGCGGCGGGGACGCGGTGCTTTCCGCCCTGGGAATGGGCGTCAGTTCCCAAAGCCAAATCGCCGTCACGCTGGGGACTTCCGGGGTTGTGGCGCGGCATTGCGCCGACTGGTTTGAAAACACGGGCGGGAAATTGCAATTTTCCTGCGCCTGCCTGCCGGGGCAGTTCCACGTTATGGGTGTCACTTTGGCGGCGGCGGGATCCTATCAATGGCTTGAACGTGTTTTAGGCGATGCTTCCCTGCCGGAGCGCCGCGCCAGATACAAAGCGTTGGACGAAGAAGCCTTCACCGCCCCGCCCGGAGCGGAGGGCTTGCTGTTTTTGCCCTATTTGAGCGGTGAACGCTGCCCGGTGAACGATCCCGCGGCACGCGGCGTATTTTTTGGTCTGACCGCCGCCACCGCCCGCGGCGGCATTGCCCGCGCGGTGCTGGAGGGCGTCGCCTATTCCCTGCGGCAAGTTTATGGTCTGATAGCGCAGGCGGGCGGCGCGGCGGAGCAGGTTGTTCTGGCGGGCGGCGGGGCAGTCAGCCCACTGTGGCGGCAGATTATCGCGGACGTCTTCGCCCTGCCGACGGTGACGCTTGAAGCCGGGGAAGAGGGCAGCGGCTTGGGCGCGGCAATGCTTGCGGGGCTTGGTCTGCGCTATTGGAGTGACCCGCAAAGCGCTGCGGTCTGCCTGCGCGAAAAAACAAAAGCCCTGCCCAATCCCGCCAACGCAGCGGTTTATGAGCAGGGCTATCAGCAATATCTGCGCCTGTATCCAGCGATCAGGAATCTGCGGTGAACGCCGTTTCAGTCGAATATAGGCACTTGATCCGCTAACCGGGCAAACGCCCCTGTGATCTCTCCTGCGGCTTCCCGCCCAGGGGAGATCAATTCTTGATAGTGGTCGGCATCCCAGTAAAATTGGCAATAATCATTTTCCGGGATGATATAGCCCACCTCGTCGTTGCAAAGACCAAGCACAAGCACCCCTTCCCCGTCAACGGCGGCGCGCAGGCTCTCGCCGGAAAAATCCTGCCCCGAAAAGGCGTTTTTGGCGATGGTATCCCCTTTGCCGTTGGTCAAACCGGGTGTGATCTCGCCGGGAATCATCGCGAACTTCAAGCCGCCAAGCTCCATGTAGCCGACTTCCGTCAAGGTTTTTAAGGAGCCGCCGGCATTGAGTATTGTATTTTCCGCCAGGCGCAGCTTGCCCATCAGTATAAGCAGGGGATTGCTTTCGCTCACTTGAATTTCCTGCAGCCTCACGTTGAGCAGGGGCGGCAGCTCCGTTTCGGTTACGCCGCCGCCCTGCGCAAAGCTTTTTGCCAGTGCGCGGTAGGCGTGGGAACGCCCCTCCGATTTGGTCAGCGGGTTTTGCTCAATTTCGTCCTTTTGCATGGTCATGGCAAGGGCAATGGAAGCAAAATCCCGCCCGATCTCCTTGGCCTGCGATTCCAGCGTGGCGCTGTCGAAATACGTCAAATAGCCCTCTGCGTCTTCACTCCAATCGACGGGACCCACCGCGCCGCGATCGGGATAAATCCCGTTGATTGCGCCGTTGGAAAAGAACATGTTGGCATTGGCCTGCGCGAACACCTCTTCCATATAATAGGGGAAATCGCCGGAAAGCCCGCTGCCGTCCCCCTGCGCTTTCAGCTTTAAGCCATTGATGTAAGGATGCGCCCAGAGGTTGATCCACACGGTTTCGCGTGCGGCGGAATCCGTCGGCACGAAGCGGAGCTTGTGCAACTTGCTGCTGCTTTCGCCGGGGCTGCGCTTTGCAAACACATAGTCCAAGAGCCCCAGCTCGCTTGCCGGGCGGCTTGCCATCCATTCGATCCATTTTTTCGTCCAGGAATCGTCCCACTCGTCCGTTTCGTCATCAAAACCGATGGCAGCGTCGCCTTTCTCATAAAAGTCATGGGTAGAATCCACGCCAATCTGCGAATAAAACAGCTTGCCCGGTTCCATCGCGCCGACCGCATCCAGGATCGCAGCGACGACGGTCTCGTTCAAAAACGCGCGGTAGGTCGGATCCATCGCCGGGCGGGCAACATCCTTCCTGAATAGCAGCGACACCCAGTTACCGAGGATTTCCCCCGGCGAAGCGGACCAGGCGCCCAAGGTATCAATGGAGCTGTGCGCATGGGTCGCCATAACGTTGACGCTGCTCAATGAAAGCTCCGGTGCGGCTTTCGCCAGCAACGCCCGGATTTCACGCACCTGACTGTTTGCGAGACCGATGACATCAACCGCCGCGAAGACGGTAATCCCGCTGCCGCCGCCGTCCTCCAGCGCAAGCGCACGCACCTTGATGTCATCAATCACACGCTTGATTTTACGCGGGAACAGCACTGCGTTGCCGCCGATATAGTAGTCCTTTTCCAGGACATCCTCCGGCACAATGCTGCGGGACGCAAAGCCCAGCCGCCAGCCCGTGCCAGGCGTATTCCGGAAATCGCCGCTGCCGGCATAAAAATCCTTGTTCTGGTATGCCTGCGCCTCGGGAATGTTTTTCGGCACGGGAACCAAAGCGTTGGCGATTTTGCCCAGCCCCAAAAAATAGCGCTCACCGGCTTTAAAGCGGGTGCTGCGCGCGTCGGAGCCATATTTTTCGCCAAGGCGGATCACCCCCGGCGTCCCCGTCATGACAGCCCAGGGCAGGCAGAGCAGAATCAGGGTAACAGCAAGCACAATGCCAAGGGCAATCAGGCGCCGCTTGCGCTTGGCGGGGTTCTTTGGTTTTTTCTCTCTTTTCATCAATAGCACCCCCAAATAAATTTTTTGTTTCATAAGGGAATCATAGCACACGGCATATGAATAGTCAAGTGTTTTACCCCCCCCCTTTCACAAAACGAAGGGGGGGGGGGAATGATTAAAAAAAGAGACGTAGCACCGCAAAAACCGAATAAAGAAGCAAATGAAGAGGAAGCAAGGAAGGGAAGAGCTGATAAAAAAAGTACAATGAGCGTCTTGGACATCGTTAACTGAAGAACG
>JAISQZ010000128.1 GCA_031273905.1 Oscillospiraceae bacterium
TGATCCGTCAAAAAGCTGGCGTAGCGCACCAGGCGGAAATCCCCCACAAAGCGGGGCGTCTCGTCAATGGTGTCCACCGCCACGGAATAGAAATTTTTAATCGAATCCAACAGGGCGCGGCGCTTGTTTTCCGGCGAAAACACCAGCGTGGAGGCGACGTAGGCATCCCGGTTGTTGATGCTGTCGTGGGTGTCGGTGCTGCCTACGATGGGGTAACGGCGACCTTTTTCGCGATCCTCACAGTATCGCGCCATCTGAAAGCCGTTCATTGAGAAGAAGGCATCGCCGCCAAGCACCTCAAAGGCATCGAAGTGCTGGGATTCCATGATGTAGTCCTGCAAATCCGGGGGAATGGAGATCACGTTGCTCAGCCAATAGGGGTGGGCGAAGATGCCCAGACCCCCTGCCCGGCGAATTTCTTCGTATACCCAGTGACAGCTGGCAATGAGGTAGCGCTCTCGACCCTTGATTCTCTCCGGGATATCCATGGTTTGCATATGGGCGTCGATCTCGGCCCAGTGCGCTTGCTTGCTCCGAACCGGCGGCGGGTTGGGGATGACGGCGCGCCGGGTTACGTCAGTCTCCCCGTGCTCGCCGCCGTACACCAGGGCGTTGATGCCGTAGTCCCCGCCAACGTGGACAATATGCACGTTGTTGAGATGCCGCCGTTCCTCGCCCTCCCCGTTGTCGCACGGCACGTGCACCTCTTCGCCGGTGAGCAGGCACATCTCAATGGGCGCCTGCTTGTAGGCCTCGATGGCCTCCAGGGAGGGCGCGTAGCGGCAATGGTCAGTGATGGCCAGAAAATCAAGCCCGGTTTTGCGGTAGTTTGCCGCCATGATTTCCGGTCCCTGGGTTCCATCGGAGCGGTGGGTGTGCAGGTGCAAATTGCCCCGGAAGGGGTAGCGACCTATCAGATCCTCGAAGACGGAATAGACGCTCAATTGCAGCTTGAACGGACGGTTGGTCCGCTCCTGCGCCAGCCGGATATAATACTCCTGCTCGCCGAAAAAATCGAAGGCAAAACGGATGCAGCCGTCTTCGCCGGCTTCGGTTTCAAATTGAAAGCGGTTCGGTCGGTCGGGGTATTGCGAGGGCTGACCCTCATCAAGCGGATGCACGCTCAACTGATAAACACCCTCGAACGCGGCGTGGCTCCCCAGGGGCTTGATGGTGATTTTGCTGCGCTTGCCCGCCGGAATCACCTTGGGGAAAATGTCGTAATCGTGCAGCTCGTTGGAATAGGCCAATTCCAGCTTGTTCGTGAACATATGCATCCTCCTCGTTCTTGAAGCAAATTATCGTAAACCATTATTTCAGTAGCCGCGCGAAGCGCTTTTGCCAGCGCCGCAGATAAATTGTGACCAGGGCGTTGAGTATGATCCGGTCATAAAGCAAGAACGCGCCGTTGCCAAGCCCCAGCAAAATCCAAGGGGCATATTTGCCGAATTCCTCGCCGAAATCGTCAAACTCCAGCCCAAAAAGCTTTGTGCCAAGCCAATAGGTGCCCGCCATCGCGGCGTTGAACGCCAGCTGTTTGCAAAGCCATTCCAGCGGACGGGGGAGCTTTTCTTCCAGCAGGGCTTTTAAGATGGGGTAATAGCCGAAAAAGCTGGCATAAAGCATCGGCACCGTTTTGCTGGGCAGCAGCAAAAACGAAAGCAGCGCCGCAACCAAAAACACACCGAAGGCCCAGCGGCGGCTCATCTCGATCACAAGGAAGACCGTGAGCATCCCCGCCGCTGCGGGCAGGGCGTAATCCATTGTGGGGATGAACGAGATCATCCACATTACCGCAAGCGAAAGCCCCGCAAAGACGCCGCAAAGCGCAAGGCGTTTTGTGCTGGTCAAACCGCGTTTCCTCCTAACAGCAAGGGATCAGATCGCCGCCGCAGCATTCGCAGCAGGAATCCAGGCAGCAAAGCCCTAGGCAAAGACCGCAGCAGCCGCTGTCATCCTCTTTTTCTGCAGCGGCGCGCCGGGCGCGATAACCGCCCTGGCGGCTTTGGCGAAGGTTCTGATAGGTTGCTTGATATTCCGCGTTTTCCGGCGCCAGACGCGCCGCTTCGCACAGGTGCTTTTCAGCTTCCTCCAGCCAGCCCTTGCCGCGCTGCGCAAGCCCCTTAAAATAATGCCACTGCGCACCGCGCTGGGGCAAGGGAACGCCGTCGAGCAATGTAAGCGCATCGTCATAGCGCCCTGCCTGGAGCCGCTGGCGGATATCGGCAAAACCGGGCGGAGGCGGGGCGGTTTTCTCCCACGCCGTCCCGGAACGCGTGCCGCCGCAGGATTCGCCACGTGCTAAAACGATACTGTCGTAGGCTTCGTTGAGCTTTTCCATGCGCCGCAGATTGCCCTCATTTTCACGGGCAAGCCGCCGGTAGGCTTCCCGCAGCTGCGCATCGTCCGCCTGCGGGGAAAGGCCCAAAATCTCATAGGGATCCTGCACGCCGTTTTCGCTCCTTTCGGGTGGTGTGAAGCACCGTTGCTTCCATCGCGGGCAGACCGAGCGTAAAAAGATTATCAAAAATGGGTCGGTAGCGCTGCAGGGGAACCGCCTCCCAAGCGGCGAGCAATTCCTCCGCCGTTTGGTTGAGCTGCGCCTGCAGGAACGCGCGGCGCTCCGCTTCCGGCTGGTCAAAGTGCGCGGAAAAAGGGTTGAAACGCCCGCGCTTGCGGTCTTGCTCCAAATCGTCCGCCGCATCCATCAAATAGACCCAGCGACCCAGCAGATAACCCAGCCGCCGCAGTGCCGCCGCATGTTTGGCGGATTCCGCCGTGGCGGCAAGCAGCTCCCCCAGCGCCTGCGCGGAAGGATGGGCGCATTCGTCCAGGCACGGGGCTTCCTTTCGTTCCACAATCCGCTGTGCCGCGCAGGCGCTTTTGATTTTTTTCGCCGCTTCCGGCGCAAGGCGCTTTGCGCGGCGGCCGGAACACAGGAAAAAGGGCGCGGGCAGCAGCCAGAGCAGGCGGCGCAGCCCCGCTTCGTCGGCAATGGTATCCCGCCATTTGTAATACACCATCAGCATGGAAATATCCGCGGCGGTCACCAGCGCTTTGTTCCGCTTTTCGCAGCGCAGGCAGCGCTTGGCGGGATTAAAGCTGCAGCGCGAGGGGCGCAGAACGGGGGGCTTTTCCTGCTGCGCCAGAGCAAACAGAGCATAAAAGACCGCGTCGTAGGGCAATATCAGGCGCGCCAGCGGACCGTAGCGTGCGCCGAGCTCCTTGCAAAGGGAGCAATAAACGCCGCGGTAAAGGTCATGCTCCGCGCAGCGCAGCTGCGGGCGCGAAATGCGGACGTAACCAAACACGAAGCGTTTCCCCCTTGATCGCAGCCGCTGATGCTTTTCCCTGCTAGTATACCGCATAGGCGCGGCTAAGCCGTGAACTGATTGTAAATTTTTTGCGCTGAATTTGCAGCTGCCGCGCATGTTTCGCGATTCCGTTTCATACCCCCTTGACTTTTCGCCGGGAAAAGTATATACTGCTGATGGTCAAGAAAAAATAGAACAGCAGATTATTCCAGTGAACGAACACCCGTTTGCTGGCGGGGGTGCTTTGCGCCCGTTATTTTCTATATTCAGAAAGGATGTCCCTTTTTATGGCAGCTGCAAACCAAACCTTCCTCACGGCCGAAGGCTACAAAAAGCTTGTGGAGGAACTGGATGCCCTGCGCACCACCGGGCGCGAACAGATCGCCGAAAAAATCAAGGAGGCGCGTTCCTTTGGCGATCTTTCCGAAAACGCGGAATATGACGAAGCGATGAACGAGCAGGCGATCATGGAAGCGAAGATTTCCCGCCTGGAAGAGGAATTGAAAAATTCTCAGATCCTTGACACAGAGGACATCAGCACAGAGGTGATCGGCATTGGATCGCATGTGGTGCTTTATGACCGCACATACCAAGAGCAGTTAGACTTCCAGATCATCGGCAAATCCCAGGCCAACCCTTCCGAAAACCGCATTTCCGATGAATCCCCCTTTGGCAGGGCGCTGCTGGGGCACCGCGCGGGTGACGTGGTAGAGGTGGAGGTTCCCAACGGCGTGGTGACGCTGGAAATCAAAAGCATTTCAAAATAAGGAGGCGATTCGTTATGGATCAGGCGCCGTTGCAAAATGATCTTGCGGAGGAATTGCCTGCGCTTGATACCAACGCTCTGCGGCAAGTCCGTCTGGAAAAGCTGGAGGCTCTGCAAGCGGCGGGGAAGGATCCCTTTGCCGTCACTTCCGCCCGGCAAAGCATCCTCGCGGACGAGGTTGCCCGGCGTTTTGATGAGCTGGAGGGCAAAGAGGTTTCCCTGTGCGGGCGCATGATGAGCCGCCGTGATATGGGCAAAGCAAATTTCATCGACCTGCTGGACCGCTCCGGGCGCATCCAAGCCTATCTGCGCATTGACGATTTGGGCGCGGAAGCCTTTTCAGAATATAAAAAATGGGATC
>JAISQZ010000156.1 GCA_031273905.1 Oscillospiraceae bacterium
CGCGACCCCAAGCGTTTTCCGGACGCGAAAAAATACGAGACGGTCAGTCATGCAGAGGTGCTTGCAAAGCAGCTTGGCGTAATGGACGCGACGGCGGCGGCGCTTTGCCGCGAACGGGGGCTGCCGATGGTGGTGTTCAACCTCAGCGCTCCCGAAAATATTCTGCGCGCCCTGTGCGGGGAAGCCGTTGGAACTTTGGTGCAATAGACCAGTCAAATCATTGAAACGATCGACGCAGGAGGGATCAATATGGATGAAATCTTAGTACCGGCAAAGCAAAAAATGGAACGAACAATCACAGCGCTCAAGGCAGAATTCGGCAGCATCCGCGCCGGACGCGCAAATCCCGCAGTGCTTGATAAGATTCGCGTGGATTATTACGGTACGCCCACGCCCATCAACCAGATGGCGGCGGTTGCTGTGGCGGAAGCGCGCATCCTGACCATCCAGCCTTGGGATGTGTCCACCGTCCACGCGATCGAAAAGGCGATCCAAAGCTCCGATGTGGGAATCAACCCGCAAAGCGACGGGCGTACAATCCGCTTGATTTTTCCGCAGTTGACGGAGGATCACCGCAAGGCGATTGCGAAGGACATCAAAAAGCTGGCGGAGGAAGCGAAGGTTTCCGTGCGCGGCACGCGGCGCGATATGGCGGATAAGCTCAAAAAGCTGCAAAAATCCGCAGAGCTGACGGAAGACGACCTCAAGGACGAGGAAAAGGAGCTGCAAACGCTGACCGATCAGTTCATCAAGGAAATTGACGCGGCGGCCTGCGCAAAAGAAAAAGAGATATTGGAGATTTAGCATGGAGGCATCACGTCGGCTGCCGCAGCATATTGGTATAATCATGGATGGCAACGGGCGCTGGGCGAAACGGCGCGGGCTGCCGCGCAGCGCGGGGCACCGCGAGGGCGTCAAGGTCTTTGAGCGCATTTGCGAATACGCTGCGGATCTTGGCATCCCGTACCTGACTTTTTATGCTTTTTCCGCGGAAAACTGGCAGCGTCCCTCCGAAGAAGTCAGCGCGATCATGGCGCTGTTCCGGTGGCAGCTGGAGGAGGTGGAGCGCAGACGTGCGGAAAACGAGCAAAAGCGCTGGCGCATCCGTTATATCGGCGATTTGAGGGAGGGCGGGCCGGTGCCCGCCGATATCTTGGTCAAGCTGCGCGATATGGAGCGGCAGGCGATGGATAAGGATAAGACCGTAGTGAACATTGCGGTCAATTACAGCGGAAAGCAGGAAATTTTGCACGCCCTGCGCCGCGCGGCGGGCTTGGTGCAGGCGGGCGTGCTTTCGCCGGAGCGCCTGACCGAGCAGGACATAGAGGAAGGGCTTTATACCGCGGGGCAGCCTGCACCGGATTTGATTATCCGTCCCAGCGGTGAACTGCGCCTTTCCAACTTTTTGCTTTGGCAAAGCGCTTATGCGGAGCTTTGGTTTTCTGATATCCTTTGGCCGGATTTCCGTGAGCGCGACTTGGAGAAAGCCCTGGAGGACTTCGCTAGGCGCAGCCGGCGCTTCGGCGGGATTCAATCAAGATAGAAGGCAGCGACCAACAAGATGAAAGTGCGTATTATCACAGGTTTGGCTGGTTCGGCGGTGGCAATTTTTGGTTTGTGGTTTTTTGACGGGCCGTTTGTGGGCATTCTGATTTCCCTTTTTTCCGGCATGGCGGCGTTTGAGGTGATCCACACGGCGGGCGTGAAGAACAAGGCGATGCTGGCGCTGGGTACGGCGTTCGGGCTGGCGTTGCCACCGCTGATGGAATATAGTGTTCTGCAGCGGCTGCATATTTCTTGGATGCCGTTGCTGGCGGTCTATTTCTTTGTGCTTTGCCTGATGATGATTGCCGGCTACGAAAAAACCAGATTTGAGCATCTTTTGGCAACGCTCTTCGGTTCCCTGGCGGTGCCCGCCGCGCTTTCCACAATGACGCAGATGCGCGACATCATCGCGGCGCACGAGGGGGCGCGTTACCAGCAGAATCTGGCGATTTATTTCTTCTTTTTCGCGATGTGCTGTTCTTGGCTGACGGATACCTTTGCCCTGTTTGTGGGTGTGCGCTTTGGCAAGCACAAGCTGGCGCCAAAGATCAGCCCCAAAAAAACCGTGGAAGGCGCGGTGGGCGGCGTGTTGCTGACAACGCTTGGCAATACGCTGTTTGCGTTGCTGTTTAACCAGTTTTTCTTGGGGGATTTTCGGCTGCGCGTTTGGGTGATTGCGCTGCTTTCCGTGCCGCTGTGTTTGCTTTCCATGCTGGGCGACCTGACCGCCTCCGTCCTCAAGCGCAATTATGGCGTCAAGGATTTTGGAAGGCTCTTTCCGGGGCACGGCGGCGTGATGGATCGCTTTGATTCCATTGCGTTCACCGCCCCCGCAGTCTTTCTTCTGCTTTGCTTCAGCTATCAAACGGGGATTCCGCTGCTTTATACCTATGGGGCGCTGGTATGAAGCGCGTTACGGTGCTGGGTTCCACAGGTTCCATCGGGACGCAGGCGCTGGAGGTTGTTGCTAGCCTCGGGTTTGCGGTTACAGCGCTCACCGCGCAAGGGAACGCGGCGCTGTTAGAAAAGCAAATCCGCCGTTTTGCGCCGCGTTATGCCGCGCTGAAGGATGAGGCGGCGGCGCGGGATTTGCGCGTCCGCGCGGCGGATACTCCGACCAAGGTGCTTTCCGGTGCGCAGGGGATTGCCTTTTGCGCCGCGCAGGAAAGCGATTGTGTGCTCAACAGTATTGTGGGAATTGCGGGGCTGCGCCCGACGCTTGCGGCGCTGGAGGCGGGCATTCCGCTGGCGCTGGCAAACAAGGAAAGCCTGGTGGCGGGCGGCGCCCTGGTTACAAGATTGGCAGCGGAAAAAAAGGTTCCCATCCTGCCTGTGGATAGCGAGCATTCCGCCATATTTCAGTGTTTGCAGGGCTGTCCGTCGCTTTCCTCCCTGCGCCGTGTGATCCTCACAGCTTCCGGCGGCGCTTTTTTCGGCAAAACCCGCAAGGAATTGGAGCGGGCGACGCTCGCCGACGCTTTGCGCCACCCCAGTTGGAGCATGGGCGCAAAGATCACCGTGGATAGCGCAACCATGATGAACAAGGGGCTGGAGGTGATGGAAGCCGCCTGGCTCTTCGGCTTGCCGCCGGAGCGCATTGAGGTGCTGATTCACCGCCAGAGCGTGGTGCATTCCATGGTGGAATATGCCGACCATTCCGTGGTAGCGCAATTGGGCGTGCCGGATATGCGCATTCCCATCCAGTACGCGCTTACCTATCCAGAACGCCTGCCTTCTGCTTGCGTGCCACGTTTGAAGCTGGAGGAATGGGGTACGCTAAGCT
>JAISQZ010000168.1 GCA_031273905.1 Oscillospiraceae bacterium
TTTCATCCTTCCGCTCAGTCTGCTGTTTGCGGCTGGCGCGTTGCTGTTCCTTTTGCAGAAAGAGCGCTTAACAGCGCAACTGCACAGCTGCGGAGGTTGAGATGCCGGAACAACGACCAGCGATTTCTCTGATCATCCCGGTATATAACGTTGCAAAGTATCTGCGGGCTTGTCTGGCTTCTGTCGCGGCGCAGACGATGCCTGCCGCCCGGCTGGAGGTTCTGCTGATCAACGACGGTTCCACGGATGAAAGCCCGGCGATTTGTGAAGCTTTTGCCGCTGGGCATCCAAATGTGCGCTATTTTTCCAAAGAAAACGAGGGGCTTTCCGCCACGCGGAATTATGGTATCCGCCGCGCCACAGGCAAATATCTGATGTTCCTGGATTCCGACGACACACTTTCCCGCAAAAGCTGCGAGGCGCTGTTCCGCTTTTTCGAAGCCCACGCAAATGAGGTGGATTTGGTTGCCTATCCGCATCTGGATTATGTCGGCGGCAAACGGGTGAGGACGGCGCATTACCGCTACCACACGCTCAACAAAAGCGGGGTCTATGATCTGATGCGGCAGCCCTATCTGGCGCAGACCTTTGTCAGCGTCTGCACAAAGAACAGGGGCGACGAAAATATTTTGTTCGATACCGCGCCGGAGTTCCGGCACGAGGATCAGAAATATTGCACGCAGCTGCTGCAGGCGAAGTGGAAGCTTGGATTTTGCGCTGAAGCGGAGTATTGCTATAACAAAGACAACGGCGGCGGGATCGTTTCCACGCTTTTTCATGCTTACTATATTTTCGAATCCACCACGCGCTATTTTGAGGAGCTTTTCGCACCTTATGGCGCACAGGTGCCGCCCTACCTGCAAGGCTTGTTTTTGAACGACCTGCACTGGAAGCTGCAAAAGGATATCCTGTTTCCTTATCATTATGACGCGGAACGCTTTGCGGCGGCGAAAGCACGCATTGCGGCGCTGCTTGCACGCGTGGATACCCGTTTGCTGCTGGAACACCCCGCAATCCCTAAGGAGCAGCAGCTTTATTGGCTGCGTCTGGGTCAAAAAGCCAAGCTGGAAGCGGCGGCGAACTCGCAGGGTGTTACCATTTTGGCGGATGGGCTGGTGCTGGAGCAATCGCCGCGGGTTCCGCTGGTGATTCGTCGGCAGCAGATATGGCAGGGAAGACTTGAATTTTTAGGGTATATCGACAGCGCCTACTTCACTGTCAATCAAAACGAAAGCCCCACGCTCTTTGTGTGTGAGGATGGGGTTGCCCGGCAGTTGGCGCTGTTTGATTCCTTGCAGAGCCTGCTGCACCCGATGCTGCGGATTGGGCGCTATTTTGCCTTCCGCTATTCCTGCAATGCGGCGCAGGTGCGCAGCATCCGTTTTTTCCTGCGCTTTGGCAAAACGGAGCTGCCCGCTTCCTTGCGGTATCAACCCTTCGGCACGCTGACCTCCCACTTTGTGCGCATTGCCTCCGGCGGTTATTTGATTGCACGCGGTACGGACGCAATCCGGCTGCGCAAGGGGTCGGGTATGGAGCAGATGCTCCTGGCGGCGAGGAACACCCTGCCATTTTGGAAACATCCCCGACTATTGCTGCGCCGTGCGGCGGCAGTGCTGCTGGGGCTGAAGAAACAACGCATTTGGCTTTATAACGATCTTTACAGCGTGGAGACGGACAACGGCTATTTGCAGTTTCAGCACGATTTTGCGCAAAAGGACGGCGTGAAGCGCTATTACGTCACAAGCCGCCGTTACGAAAACCCGGGCGCCCTCTTTTCCAAGGCGCAGCAAGCTTGCCTGGTGCAAAAAGACAGCCTTAGGCACATGCTGCTCTACCTTAGCTGTGAGCGGATTTTGACCGCCTATTTCGGGCGTACGCCGGTGTATCCCTTTTCGTCGGAAGTTGAAGAACTGCAATATGAGGATCTCATGCGTTTCCGCGTGACCTATTTGCAGCACGGGGTGCTGCACGCGGCGCTGCACAGTGCGAACCACGCCGAGCGCTGCCGCGCGGACGAGGTGGTGGTTTCCACGCCCTTTGAGTTCAAAAATTATCAGCGCATCTATCAATACGAGCCAAAACAGCTATGCTGCACAGGCATGGCGCGCTATGACAGGCTCGACCGCAAAAAAAAGGCGGAACGCCGCATCCTGTTCGCGCCCTCCTGGCGGAAATACCTCACACACCAGATCAACCCCGCGCTGTGGGAACCGGTTGGGGAGCGGATCCGGCAATCGGATTATTACCGGGGCTTTCAGGCGTTTTTGACGCATCCGGCGCTGGTGGGGCTGCTGGAAGAACAGGATCTGCACCTGGATGTGAAGCTGCACCCGATTTTGTCGCAGGAGCCGGGCTTGTTCGAGTCGTCGCATCCGCGCATCCACCTGCTGCAAAGCGAGCCGCCGCCGGAGCAATATCTTGTTTTTGTGACGGATTTTTCCTCTTACCTCTTCGATTTTGTGTATCTTGGCAGGTGCATCCAATATTTTTTGCCGGACAAAGTGCAGTTTCTGGCGGGGATGAACCACTATCGCGCCCTGGATCTGCCGCTGGAGGAAGGCTTTGGTCCGGTGGCGTATGATGCGGAAACAGCGGTGGCGCAGTTGAAAGCGCTTGCCGTGCGCGGCTTTGTGCCGGAGGACGCACATGGCAAGCGCATGGAGGGCTTTTTTTTTCCGCTCAAGGATTGCGCCGGGGCGCTGTATCAAAATTATGTGCCGTAAAGAAACGGGACGGGCGATAGAACCCTTTGGCATCAATCACGCACTTGCTTCAAATAAAGCTCCAGGTGCTCATAGTCGTGTCCCCGTTCCGGCAGGAGAAGCCCGGCGTTCATCAGGGTGCTGCCGCGCAGGGTGAGCGAAAGCGCCCCGATGGAATAAAGCGCCTGCGGTTCCAGTCCGCGCAGCCGGAGGCGGCGGTGCCAGGAATTTGTTGTGGTGAGGATCTTGAAGCACTGCACCAGAGCTTCGCTTTTATCTTGGGCGACGAACATCCAGGCGGCTTCGCTTTTTTCGAAGGGGCTGACCAGACGGTAAAAATCGCCTGTGGCAATCAGGGGCTGCCAGGCGCGGTAGCTCCGGTTCATTTCGCGCATGGTTTCAATTTCCTCAGCGGGAGCTTGGGTCAGATCCAGTTCATAGCCGAAGGTGCCCGCCATCGCCACACTGCCGCGGAAGGTCAGGGGCGTTGTGCGCCGTGTGCCGTGATTGGGCACAGCGGAAACATGCGCCCCGATGCTTGGGACGGGATAGCAAAATGAGGTGCCGTACTGAATTTTGAGGCGCTCCACAGCGTCTGTGTCGTCGCTGCACCAAGTTTGCGGCATGTAATAGAGCATCCCCGGGTCAAACCGACCGCCGCCGCCGGAGCAGCTTTCAAACAAAATATGCGGAAAACGAGCATTGAGGGCTTCAAGCAGCTCATAAAGCCCCAGAACATAGCGGTGCGCCGTTTCGCCGCTTTGGGCGGCGGGCAGGTGGGAGGAAAAAACCTCGCTGAGGTTGCGGTTGAAGTCCCATTTTACGTAGGCGATATCCGCGCTTCCCAGCACGGCGCTCAGTTGCGCAAGCAGATTTTCGCGCACCTCCGGCAAGGTGAGGTTCAGTACGAGCTGGTTTCTGCCCAGCGTGCGGCTGCGCCCGGGGATATGGAAGCACCAATCCGGGTGGGCGCGATAAAGGTCGCTGTCGGGCGAAATCATCTCAGGCTCAAACCAGATGCCAAAACGCAGCCCCTCCGCTTTGATGCGATCGGTCAATTCGCGCAGTGTGCAGCCGAGCTTTGTTTCGTTGACCGTCCAATCGCCCAAGCCGCTCTGGTCGCCCTCGCGCCTGCCGAACCAGCCGTCGTCCATCACGAGCATATCAATATCCGCCTTTGCCGCCTGCCGCGCGATGGCAGTCAGCTTATCGGCGTTAAAATCGAAATAAGTCGCTTCCCAGTTGTTGATCAAAATCGGGCGCGGCTTGTGCTTCCATTCCCCGCGGATAAGGTGTGTGCGATAAAGCCGGTGCAGTGTGCGCGAAACGCCGCCGAAGCCCTCGCCCGAAAAGCTAAGCACCGCTTCCGGTGTGCAGAATTCCGCGCCGGGGCGAAGCTGCCAGGCGAAGCTTTCCGGGTTTAGCCCAAGGGTGACGCGCGTTGTGTGCATCTGCGAAACCTCGGCCTCAATTCTAAAATCGCCGCTGTAAATCAAGTGGAAGCCATAAGCTTCACCAAAGTCCTCTGTGGCTTCCTTTGCGCAAAGCAGGGCGAAGGGGTTAAGCTGATGCCCGGAAGCGCCGCGGCGGCTTTGGATTGATTGTGTGCCGTGGAAGAGAGGATGGCGCTCCACAAAGCGTTCGCGGCTCCAGGCGCCGTGCAGGTTGAGCATATCAAGTTCCATGCCGGGGAATTCAACACAGGCGCTTTGCAAATTTTCCAGCAGCAGGATTTGGTCGCCTTCATTTTTCGCAACCGCCCAGCGGGTGATCACGTTTAAGCGGGCAAACACGCTATAGTACAATGTGACGGTGAGCCGGAGATGCACGTCGCGCAGGGTGAGCGCCAGGGTTTCGGCTTCTTCGGGCGTATTGGTATAGGTGGCGGGCAGACCGGGGAGGGGCGGCTTTCCCGGGAAAATTTTGTGCGAAACATATTTCAGGCATACGGCTCTGGCACCGTTTTCTTCCTGTACGGCAATGGCGGGTGCGCGAAAATCCCCCGTGCCGCTGCCGGGGCATTCCTGCAAGGAAGTGTCCAGACTCAGCTCAGGCGCGTCGGCGGGGTTTGGCGAAAAGGAAGCGCCGCCTCCGTGTTCAAGCAGATGCCCCAGGGACAGGTCGTCCACCCGTCTGCCGTAATAAAGATGGAACACATAGCCCTGCGGGGCAATCTGGAAGGCATAGCTGGATTCGTTTGCGTCCAGCCGGAAGATGCGCTCCTGCGCGTCAAAAAAAATAGCCATTGATTCCGCCCTTTCTGCTTCATTCCGTTTATTATAAACGAATCAAGCGAAAAGCACAAGAACAATGGCTGATTTTTTTGATTTTTTGCGCTATGCCGTCGCGAGGGCGGAAAGCGCCGCGTCCACGGGCGCCAGAGCGCCGGCGGTAACAGGGTCGGCGGAGTTCCACCAGCCGATGCGGTAATTCCACTGCATTATGTCGGTGGATTCGCACTTAACCTCAATTTTCAGGTTGGCGTCATTGTAATCTGCGGATAGACCCGGAGCAATGCGCACCTGCGAAAAGAGATCCTGCGCCAAATCCGTGGTGGAGACGCCGGGATCAAGCCGGTGAAGGTAATAGTAATATCCATCCCCGCCATTGATCCAATCCGTTGTGTTGAGGTCAACAATGAGCACCTCACTGCCGAAGCTTGCGGGCAGCAGAGTCGAGCCGTCGGACGAAAGGATGCTTGGCAGCACCAACAGGCGAACAAAGGCGCTCAGCTCTCCATTGTTGACCGCACCTACGCGTTTGCTGACAATTTCCCCGGGCTGCGCCGGGCTTGCCGGTGCGGAAAAGACATCCACCGCCTGCACCTGATATTCATACTTACCGGTGCGAAAGGGGTTGATCCTGCCATCCGTCGCGATGAACCACGCCAATGTGCCGCCGATCAGCACAAACAGCGCAAGCAGCATGGAAAGGGGAAGCATCACCAGCTTTTTTGGCAGAGAGAGGCGCTTTGATTTCCTTGTATCAAAAGGCTTCAATGATACGGCACCCCTTTCTGCGTCCATATGATCGGCTGCTCCCAGGCGGCGGATCTGGTTTGTTCCTTTTTCCTGCGGCGCAGCACCAGTGCCAGGCTGATAAGCAGCATGCACGCGATGCCGCCGATATAGGGCGCGTAGTCCGCAAGCTCGCCCGTCTTAACGGAAAGCGCCATCGGCGTGGTTTTGCGCACGGCATTGAAAATCCACTTGACCTCAGCAACGCTGATTTCTTCCGAAGGAACGACCGTTTCATCCAGCTTGAGCCAAATGTTGAGGGTGCTTTCCGCCCCGGTTGCGTATTCCCCGAGCTGGAGCGCATTTTCAATCATGTTCACACCCTCGTCGCCACGCACCCTGCCTTCGTAAATGACGCCGCCGTTGAAGGTCAGCCTGAGTTCAATCGCGTTGAGCAGATCAATGGGTCCTGTGGAAGCCAGAGGCTCCGCGATGAGGGTGAGCGTATAAGGCTCGCCTTCGGAAAGATTGCGGATGGTGATGGTTTTTTGCAGGACGTTGCCTGGCATCAAACCCACTGCGTTGATGATGTATTCGCCATCAGAGGAAACCCTGATGCCGTCCGAGTCGCCAATCAAAAACCCAGCAGGGAGACCCACCGCCGCCGTGCGCGCCGCCGTTCCGGAAATCACGGCAAGCAGGCACAAGACCAGAATAATGCGTTGTTTGATTCGATGCATAATCTCCCCTCCATTGTCCCCCAATTATTCCACTGCGTCAAAGGCGTTGACCGCTTTGAGCGCGGCGATGATGTTTGCCGCATTCGCTCCGGAAAGGTTCCAGCCGGAGGAGGCGGTAACAGCGGATTCCAGGGGCTGGATGGCCTCCATGTTCACATAAAGGTCATAGAGCATGCTGGTGTACTGCGAACCGGCGGATTTATCCAGCGTGACGCTTTCCAGCAGCAGATTGGTGATCGTGCCCGGCTCCACGTTGCCGATGTAGTAGAAATAACCGTCGTCGGCATTATAGAACCATTTGTCCTTATCCGCGCTGGAAACGGTCAGGGCGCTGATCAGGTCGGCGGAATAGTTGAGCTGAATCAGGGAATCCAACTGGGAGGTGCCGATCGCGCTTGCCGCGGGGATTGCCAGGGTTGCGCCGGTAACCTGCTTCACCGCAAAGTCCGCCCAAGCCGTTTGGGTGGTCGCGCGGCCGTCAAAGGCATAAAATTTCAGCGAACCGGGAACGATTTTGATCACACCGTTTTCCACATAGAGATCCGCCTTTGCCGATTGCTTCTGCCCGCCGTATACGGCATCGGAGGCGGGAATGGGATACCAGAAGATGAAGGAATAGCCGGTGCTCGGGCTGGTGGAGCCGCTGTTGATGACCTGTGATTTGACCAGCAGCGTGTTTGCCGCATCCGTGCCGAGCGCCGTGACCACAGCGGGATCAATTGCAAGCGGCGGAATCTGCGCGGACGGGGAGAGCCAGCCGCCGGCGGCGGAATAGGCTGTTGCGTCAAAGAGCACGGGAACCTGCCCGGCGGAATAAGGGCTTGCGGAATATTTGACCTCGCTGGTCAGCTTGTCCAGCACCTCCTCGAAGGA
>JAISQZ010000180.1 GCA_031273905.1 Oscillospiraceae bacterium
GTCAGCGAAAGCGGTTCGCCGAACACGCCGGTGGAGGCGACAACGACCTCCGCCGCCGGAATACCGGTATGTTCCTGCACCAGGCGGCACATGCCGGATGCGATTGCAATGCCATCTGCGTTGCAGGTATTGGCGTTGCCGCTGTTGCATATGACCGCCCGCGCCTGCCCGTTTTGCAAGTTCTTCTTCGTCACCAGAAGCGGTGCGCCCTTGACCAGATTGGTGGTATAAATCGCGGCGGCAGCGGCGGGCACGGCGCTGACCAGCAGCGCCAGGTCGGGCTTTGTCTTGTTTTTGCGGATGCCGCAGTGCAGTCCGTTTGCCGTAAAGCCTTTTGGGGCGCAAGCGCCGCCGGGAATGGGGTTGATGTTCAAGCTCAATTCCTCCTGACTAAGTGAAGCGCACAGCAGTGCGGCGTATTACTATTTGTGGAACAAATGAGAGCAGCCGTTAGCAAACCAACCCCGCTGTCTCTTCCGCTCCGAGCGCGAGATTCAGGCACTGCACCGCCGCGCCGGAGGCGCCCTTGCCTAGGTTATCAAAGCGGGCGATCAACAGCAGGCGTTCGTCGTTGCCGCCGACGGCGAGTTCTATGCTGTCGCGCCCGCGCATGGCGTTGGCAGAAAGGAAAGCCGGTTCTTCCGCAACGCCGATTTGCACCAATGCCTGACCGGCGTAGTGTTTTTGATAGCAGTCCAGCAGCTGCGCCGCGTTCCGGTAAAACGCACTCATCTGACCGGCGTGCAGGGGAACCGTCACCTCCATGCCGCAATCGTAATCCGCGACGGCGGGGCAAAACAGCGGCGCGGTTTCCAAACCGGTGACCGCCTGCATTTCAGGAAGATGCTTGTGCACCTGCCCGAGCGCATACTGCCGGGGCGCCTGCAGGGGATCGTTCGCCGTGCGGCTGCCGCTTTCATATTCGGCAATCATGCCCTTGCCGCCGCCGCTGTAGCCGGTGATGGAAAAACAGCTCATCTGTGCGTTCTGTTCCAGCAAGCCCGCTTGTATCAACGGATACACCAGTGCGACAAAGCCGCTGGCGTGGCAACCTGGCACCGCAGTGCGCTTGCCCGCTTGGATGCTTTGCCGAAACGATGCTCCCAGCTCCGGGAAACCGTAACACCAGCCGGGCGCGGTGCGGTGCGCGGTGGAGGCGTCAATGATCACCGTCGCCGGGTTTTCCACCAGCGCGACCGCTTCCCGCGCGGCGGCATCCGGCAGGCAGAGGAAAGCGACATCGGCTTGGTTGAGCATCGCCTGCCGTGCGGCTCTGTCCCTGCGGCGGGATTCCGGCAAAGTGAGCAGCCGCACATCCGCGCGGGTGCGCAGACGTTCTTCAATACGCAGCCCTGTGGTGCCCGCCCTGCCGTCGATAAAGATCTGTTTCATGACTCAGCTCCAAAAGAGAATAAAAAATGAATAATAATTGAATGTATTTATTATATCAGTGAATATTTACTTTGTCAAGAGAAAAAAGAAGAAAATTTGCACAGCGTTCGTCTCCGGCGCTTCAACGGTTTCCTTATACGATTTGCGTGTGTTTGCGCTGATTTTCCTGTTGCTTTTTCCCGGGACCTAGGATATAATTATGATCGCGTTATAATAAATCGTTTGTGAAGGGAGACCTGTTCCATGCTCAACTTTGACCTTCATCTTCCCACCAAGCTCGTCTTCGGCAAAGGGACACAGCGGCAAATCGGCGCACTGCTGGCACCTCACGCAAAAAAAATCCTTCTGCACTATGGCGGCGGAAGCATCAAAAAAAGCGGGCTTTACGAGGAAGTAACCGCTTCCCTGTGCGCAGCGGGCATCCAATTCGCCGAACTCGGCGGCGTGGCGCCCAACCCGCGCCTGACCCTTGTCCGCGAGGGCATTGCCCTGTGCAAAAAGGAAAACATAGAGCTGATCCTTGCCGTTGGCGGCGGAAGCACGATTGACTCCGCCAAGGCGATTGCCATGGGCGTTTTTTATGAGGGCGATATCTGGGAGGTCTTTGAAGAGGATCTGAGGGTTGAAAAAGCGCTGCCGGTGGCGACGGTGCTGACGATCCCCGCCGCTGGCAGCGAGATGAGCAATTCCTGCGTGATCACCAACGAGGCGAAGCAGCTCAAATACGGCAATACCAATCACTGCCTGCGCCCGCTGCTGAGCATTGTCAATCCGGAGCTGTTCATGACATTGCCCAAAAATCAGATTGCCAACGGCATTTCGGACATGATGAGCCACCTCTTTGAGCGCTATTTCACCAATACCCTTCACACCGACGTCACCGACGAGCTTTGCGAAGGTCTGCTGCGCGCGATCATGAAGAACGCGCCCAAGCTGATTGAAAACCCGCAAAATTACGACGCTTGGTGCGAAATTGGCTTTGCCGGAAGCCTGGCGCACAACCATCTCTGCGGGCGCGGGCGCGAGGAGGACTGGGGTTGCCATGGCATGGAGCATGAGCTAAGCGCGATTTATGACGTTGCCCACGGCGCGGGCCTAGCTGTGCTGACCCCAAACTGGATGGAATACGTTTACCACGTCAATGTGCCGATGTTTCTGCAATTCGCTCAGCGCGTGATGGCTGTCAACGGCGGTGCGCGTGATGCGGAGGAGACTGTCGGGGAGGCGATCAAACGCCTGCGGGCGTTTTATAAAAGCCTGGGGCTTCCCGCCACCCTGCGGGAGCTTGGCATCGGAGAGGAGCATCTGACCGAGATGGCGCAAAAAACCACCGGCTACGCCTTCGGCGAAGAATACGGGCGCGGTCACTTCCTTCCGATGAAGTGGCAGGATGTGCTGCATATCTTTAAGAAGGCGTTGAACTAAGGTGCGTTGGCGCTATCGCCCAGTGCCCTCTTTTTAGCGAATCTTCCTCCAAGCCTTGTCAAAATTTTTTGCAATACACCGGTATGAGGATATTTATGTCTTGCTTTTCGGCGCTTTGGCAGGAATCACAAGAATTTCAAACCATCCTGACGGATCTGCGCGGGCACAGGCTGCCCATGGGGATCCTCGGGCTTTCCTCTGTGCACAAGGCGCACCTGGCGGCGGCGCTGTGCGAAACTTTGCCGCGGCGTGCGCTACTCGTCGCCCCCGATGAATTGCAGGCGCGCCGCCTGGCGGAGGATCTGCGCACTTTTGGGTGCCAAGCTCTGCTTTACCCCGCGCGGGATCTTGCCTTGCGCCCGGCGGAAAGCCGTTCGCGCGAATATGAGCACCAGCGCCTGCGCGTGCTGGATGCCATGTGCTCCCAATGCTTTGATGTGATTGTCTGTTCCGTGGAAGCCGCAATGCAGCGCACACTCCCTCCGCAGTCCCTTGCCGCCAACCGTTTTATCCTGCGCTGCGGCGAAGGGCAGGGCTTGGGTGCGCTGATTGCAAGGCTGCTGCGCGCGGGCTACAGCAGGGCGCAGCAGGTGGACGGCGCGGGGCAGTTCGCCGTGCGCGGCGGCATTGTGGATCTCTTCCCGCCGCAGGCTCAAAACCCGCTCCGGCTGGAATTTTGGGGCGATCAGATTGATTCCATTGCCGCATTCGACCTGGAATCCCAGCGGCGGCTGGAACCTCTGCAAGAGGTTTTGCTTTGCCCCGCCAACGAAATTGTGCCGGAAAGCACCGAAGCCCTTGCCGCGTTGGTGGAAGCCTTCCTCCAAACCGTGCGCGGCAGAGGCGCCACTAGGGTTAAGCTTTCCCTGCAAGCGGATCTTGACCAACTGCGCACAGGGCTGCGCCCTGCCAGCATTGACCGTTACCTGCCCCTGATTTACGCCCGGGAATGCACAGTGCTGGATTATCTTGCCCGGGACGACCTGCTCTTTTTCAGCGAAAGCTTCAATGTGCGTGAGCGTGCAACCGCCTGCGACAAGCTCTGGCTTGAGGATCTGAAAGCCTTGGTGGAAGAGGGAATCCTCTGCGCCGGGCTGGATCGCTATGCTCTGCGCTGGCAGGACTTCCTGGCGCAGGCAGAGCGGCGCGGCGTAATCTATATTGACAACCTGCACCGCGGCAGCTTCGATACCCCCGTGCGCGACCTTGTGAGCGTTAACGCCCGGCAAACCAGCCCTTGGAACGGGCTGTTGGATTTGCTGCTGGAGGATTTGGAGCATCTGCGCGGACGCAACGACCATACCGGCGTCATTTTTGCCGGAACCGAAAAATCCGCAAAAAGCTTGGCGGAGGATCTGCGCGGCGCGGGTTTTTCCGCCCTTTGCTGCCCAACGCCGCCCGCCGCCTTCCCAAAAGGTAGCATCACCGTTCTGCCCGGCTCCCTTTCCGCCGGGGCGGAATATCCTCTGGAAAAATGCAGGCTCATCACCTTCGGCGCAAAAAACGCCGCAAAGCAAAGCGCAGGCAAAAAAAACACGCCCGCCAAAAACGCCTTCCATTCTCTCGCGCAGCTGCGCAAGGGTGATTATGTGGTTCATAAGGCGCACGGCGTGGGCATCTTTGAGGGCATCACGCGCATGGACGCGGGCGGCGCGGAAAAGGATTACATTCAAATCCGTTACAGTAAAGGCGACGCCCTCTATCTGCCCGTGACGCAATTGGATCAGGTGACGCGCTATATCGGTCCCAAAAACGAGGGAGCGGTCAAGCTCAACCGCCTGGGCGGCAAAGAATGGCAAAAGACGCGCGGCCGGGTCGGCACGGCGGTGAGGGAGCTTGCAAAAGAACTCACAGCGCTTTATGCCCAGCGCCTTGCGCTGCCGGGCTTCGCTTTTTCGCCGGACATCGACATGCAGAATGATTTTGAGCGCCGCTTTGAATTCGAAGAGACGCAGGATCAACTGCGCTGCATCGACGAAATCAAGCGGGATATGGAGCAGCCGCACCCGATGGATCGCCTGCTTTGCGGGGATGTGGGCTTCGGCAAAACAGAGGTTGCCCTGCGCGCGGCATTCAAGTGCGCCGCTGACGGCAAGCAGTGCGCGATCCTGGTGCCCACCACCATCCTCGCCTTCCAGCATATCCAGACAATCCGGCGCCGCTTCGAGGGCTTCCCCATTGATGCCGCAATGCTTTCTCGCTTTGTTCCACCCGCCGAAAGCAAACAAATCCTGCAAAAGCTCAAGCGCGGCAGCATTGATATCATCGTCGGCACGCACCGCCTGATTTCCGGCGACGTGCAGTTCCGTGACCTTGGACTGATTATTGTTGATGAAGAACAGCGCTTCGGCGTGACGCAAAAGGAAAAGCTCAAGGAGCGCTATCCCGCCATTGACGTGCTGACCCTCACCGCAACACCGATCCCCCGCACGCTGAATATGGCGCTTTCCGATATCCGGGATATGTCCGTGCTGGAGGAAGCTCCGCAGGATCGCCACCCGGTGCAAACCTATGTGCTCGAACATGATCTGGGCGTACTGGCGCAGGCGATGCACCAGGAACTGCGCCGCAGCGGGCAGGTGTATTACCTGCACAACCGCGTGGAAAGCATTGAACGCTGCGCGGCGCAGATCAAAGCCTTGCTGCCAGAAGCACGTGTGGAAATTGCCCACGGTCAAATGAGCGAGGAGGAGCTAAGCGGCATCTGGCGCAGGCAGCTTGAGGGCGAAATTGACGTCTTGGTTTGCACCACCATCATCGAAACGGGGATTGATATCCCCAATGTCAATACCCTGATTATTGAGGACGCAGACCGCTTCGGTTTGGCGCAGCTGCACCAGATCCGCGGCAGAGTCGGGCGTTCCGCGCGCCGCGCCAGCGCTTATCTGACCTTCCGCCGCGGCAGGGAG
>JAISQZ010000189.1 GCA_031273905.1 Oscillospiraceae bacterium
CAGCCTTGCGCTGACATTGCATAAAGAGGAACATTACATGGAGGCTCTGGAAGCTTTTGAGACCTCTATTTCACTTGACCCGAAGGATTTGAAAACGTACCGTGAACGCGCGATAACCCTGCGTGCGCTTGGGCGCGAGGAAGAAGCCTTGGCGGACGAAGCAAAAGCCAGCGAACTCGACAATCCACAATAAATGATACAAACCGGAAGGAGAATAACCCATGCCAGCAAACACCGGCAACAATCACCCCGCCATCGGCATTCGCCCCATCATCGACGGCCGCTGGGGCGGCGTGCGCGAAAGCCTGGAGGTCAAAACCCGCTCCCTTGCCAGCGCCGCAAAAGCGCTCATCGAGCAAAACTGCCGCTATTCCGACGGCAGCCCCGTGCGGTGTGTCCTTTCCCCCTGCACCATCGGCGGTTCCGCGGAAGCGGGAAAATGCGCGGATTTCTTCGCCGCGCAAAACGTCTGCGCCACACTTTCCGTCACTCCCTGTTGGTGCTACGGCAGCGAAACGATGGATACCGATCCCCTGACGATCAAGGCGGTTTGGGGCTTCAACGGCACGGAACGCCCGGGAGCCGTCTATCTCGCCGCAGTGATGGCCGCCCACGCGCAGCGCGGTCTGCCCGCCTTTTCCATCTATGGGCGCGACGTGCAGGATATCCCGGATGAGAGTGTGCCGGAGGATGTGGCGGAAAAGCTGCTGCGCTTCGCCCGCTGCGCCGTCGCCCTGGGGCAAATCCGGGGCAAAAGCTATGTTGGCATCGGTGCGGTTTCGATGGGCATTTCCGGCTCCTATACCGATGTTGCCGTGATGGAAAAATACTTCGGATTGCGCCCGGAATGGGTGGATATGAGCGAGGTGCGCCGCCGCGTGGATTTGGAAATCTACGACAAAGAGGAATATGCGCTGGCGCTGGCCTGGGTAAAGGCGAATTGCCCGGAAGGCTTCGACAAAAACGAAAGCCCCTCCGCCGCCGATCGCAAGGCGTGGGAATGGGAATTCGTCACAAAGATGACGCTGATCTGCCGGGATATTTTGCTGGGGAACCCCAAGCTGGACGATGCGGTGCCCTCGGAGGCCGCGAAGTGTCAGAACGGAATCCTAGAGGGCGGCTGGCACGAGGAAGCGCTGGGGCGCAACGCGGCTTTAGGCGGCTTCCAGGGGCAGCGCCAGTGGACGGATTACATGCCCAACTGCGATTTCACCGAGGCGATCCTCAATTCCAGCTTCGACTGGAACGGCAAGAAGGAACCGCTGGTGTTCGCCACGGAAAATGACGGTCTGAACGGGCTTTCGATGCTTGTGGGCAAGCTGCTCACCGGCACGGCAAGCATTTTTGCGGATGTGCGCACCTACTGGAGCCCGGAGGCGGTCAGGCGCGTGACGGGCTGCCAGCTTGCGGGCAAGGCTGCCGGCGGACTGATCCACCTGATCAATTCCGGCGCGGCGGCGCTTGATGCCACAGGGATGCAGAGGGACGCTGCGGGGAAGCCGGTGATCAAGCCTTGGTGGGAGGTTACGCAGGAGGATATCCAGGCGATGCTTTCCGTGACGGACTGGTGCCCGGGGGACAAGGGCTATTTTCGCGGCGGCGGTTATTCCTCCCATTTCAAAACCCGCTTCGAGATGCCGGCCACCATGCTCCGTTTCAACATCGTTGCAGGGCTAGGTCCCGTGCTGCAAATTGCGGAGGGGTATACCGTCACCCTGCCGGACGAGGTGCATCAGGCGCTTGATTTGCGCACCGATCCCACCTGGCCCACCACCTGGTTTGCGCCGCGTGTGGGCGGCGAGGGCGGCAAAGCCTTTGCTGACGTCTATTCCGTGATGGCGAACTGGGGCGCGAATCACGGCAGCCTGACCTATGGGCATATTGGTAAGGATCTGCTTACCTTGGCAAGCATGCTGCGCATTCCGGTTGCGATGCACAATCTGCCGGACGCGGATATTTATCGCCCGCATTGCTGGGCGGCCTTCGGCACAAAGGATATGGAAAGCGCCGATTACCGCGCCTGCAAGACCTATGGTCCGCGGTTTTAAGCAACTGCGGCGCGGCAATTTCCGTGCGCAAAAATAATGCTTGAAATTGACAGAGGAATCGCTTATAATGGGTGGGACTTCAATCGCGGAGGACACAGTTTTTGGACAAACATCGAATTTGGCGCGTGTTCACCGCGTTTACGCTTGTTCTCGCGTTGCTCTTGCTGCCAATGGGCTGCGCGGATAATCCGGGCGGCGGCGAAGGCAGCTCTCAGCCGTCCGAGAACGCGGTGCTTTCCAAGCTGCGCATCAACGAATACCAAAGCAAAAACAGTTATACGGTCTATTCTAAGGCAGGCGAGTATTACGATTGGGTGGAGCTTTTCAATGCCGGGGATCGGCCGGTTGCGCTGGAACGCTGTTATCTGACGGATAATCCGGAGGATCCCGGCAAATGGCGTTTCCCGGAGGGCACGGTGCTTGAAGCGGGAGCCTATCTGCTCATCTGGTGTTCCGGGAAAACGGAGCCTGTGGAGGGCGAGCTGCACGCAAGCTTCCGCCTCAGCGACGACGACGCGGGGCTGGCGGTTTTTGATGAAGGCAACCGGCAAATTGATGCCGTGCCCATTGTGCCGCTGGAAGAAAACCTCTCCTACGGCAGGTCGGCGGCGGATCCCGCCAAGCTGGAATATTACGCGCTGCCGACACCGGGCGCCGCGAATGGCGGCGGGTTTGAAACAAGCGCGGCGGCGAACGGCGCCGGAAGCCGCACGGTGCTGATTACAGAAGTAAGCGCGGCCTATGCGCCGGGGAACAAAACAAGCGAACGGCACGATTGGATTGAACTGCACAACCAAACTGGCCAGCCCGTTTCCCTCAAAGGGTACGGGCTGTGTAAAAGTTTAGATGGCAAGCGCCTTGTGTTCGGTGAGGAAAGCCTTGCCCCGGGAGCGTTTCTGGTTGTGCAGGCGGCGGGAGATGAAAGCCCTGCCGATGCGGATAGCGGCGCCGCCGGGGATGAACGCAGATCCTCCGTGCGGCGTTCCGGCGTTTGGTACGCACCCTTTCAGGTGGATGCAGCGGGAGAGACGCTTTTTTTGCTTGATGCGCAGGGCAGGGTGATTGACCGCTTTGAAAGCGGCAAGCTGCGTGTGGGCGAAAGCAGCGGACGCCCGGAGCAAAGCTTGGCGAGAGTTTGGTTTGCGGTGCCGACGCCCGGCAAAGCGAACAGCGAAAAAAGCTGCCAGGGCTACGCGCCAAAGCCTGTGTTTTCAAAAACCGGCGGTTACGCACAGGCGGGGGAAGCGATCACCGTCACTGCGCCGGAGGGTTGCACCCTGCGCTACACCAGCGATGGCAGCGAGCCGGACGAAACCTCCCCTGCCTTGCAGGATCCCTTGCTGCTGACGGAAACGGTGACCATTCGCGCACGCGCGTTCCAAGAGGGGTATTTGCCCAGTGATACGGCGACGGTCTCCTACTTGGTGAACGTCAGCCACAAGATTCCGATTATTTTTCTTTCCGCCAAGCCGGATGATCTCTTCGGTCGGCAAAACGGCATTATGGCGAACGGGCCAGGTTATGCGGAGCCGTTTCCCTATATAGGCGCCAATTTTTGGAAGGACTGGGAGCGCGGGGCGACGATGGAATACTATTCCGCCGCAGGCGTAAAGCAGTTGGAATTCAACTGCGGGATCAACGTCTTTGGTCAATATACGCGCGCGTATCTGCAAAAATCCTTGGCGGTACATCTGCGGGACGGCTACGGGCAGCGTTCAGTGACCTATCCCTTTTTTGAAAACAATCCCATCCTCACCAATACCGATTTTGTAATCCGCGCCGCGGGGCAGGATCAGTACTACGCCAAGCTGCGCGACGCCTTTTGCACGCAGGTGCTGCGGGGATATTCCGATTGCGTTTCAATGGATTGGCAGCCCGTGGCGCTTTATATCAACGGCGCGTATTGGGGGCTTTACGCCCTGCGCGAAAAAATCAACGAAAGCTTTTTTGCCGCGCGGGAAGGGCTTGACCCCAACTGCATAGATATTATCAAGGGCGACACAAGGGTGCTTTCCGGCGACAAGACCGATTGGGTCGCCCTGCGCAATTACGTCAAAGCCCATGATCTGCGCACACAGGCGAATTATGACTATGTTGCCGCGCGGCTGGATATTGATAATTTCATCGATTACTTAATTGCGGAAATCTTCTTTGCCAACGGCGACACGGGCAACAAGAAGGTCTATCGCGAACGCCCGGAGGGCGCAAATGGGGGCAGCAAATGGAAATGGGTGCTGTTTGATTTTGATATGACCATGCGCGCGGACGCAATGGGTCCGCCGCGCAATACAATCAAGGAGATGTTCAATCCTGGCGGGCATGGCAATAGCAATATGTTTTTTACCGCATTGCAGGTGGGTCTGCTGAAAAACAGTAGCTTTAAGGCGAAATTCAGGGCGCGGTATCTGGAACTGCTGGATACGGCCTTTTCTCCGGCGCACATGGAAGAGACGCTAGACCGTATGGCCGCCGAAATGGAGCCGGAAATTGCCGCGAACGGCGCACGTTGGGGCAAGCCGACTGCGGACAGCTGGCGTGCGCAGGTGGAAGAAATCCGGCAGGTCATCAAAAGCCGCCCGGCGGTGGCAAGGCAGCAGTTGGAAGCGTTTTTGGGCGACACCGGGCGTTCGTGAAGGATCGCCGGAAAATTTTCAAATGAAGCAAATGCAAGCGGATCTCCGTTTTTCGGTCAATCTGTCGTCTGGAGGGCAATGTGACTAAAAATTTTTATGTAGGCCCCGCAAAAAAAGAGGATTATGGGGAACTGATGGCGATGCTGGATGACGTGTTCTTTTTTGATGACGCGCCCAGCTGTGCGCGTGGGTTCTTGCCCCTGCTGCCCAAGCTTTACAAAAAGGAATATCGTCCTTGGGAACGCAACTTGATTGTCCGCGAGGGCGGCGTAATCCGCGCGGCGGCGGGGATGTATGTGCTGGACTGCGTGATTGCCGGGCAGCCCCTGCGCTGCGGAGGGATCGGCAATGTGGCTGTTGCGCGGGACAGCCGCCGTTTGGGTTATATGAAGCTCGTCATGGATGCCGCAATGGATGCCATGCGGGCGGAGGGCTGCGATTTCGGCGCACTGGGCGGGCAGCGGCAGCGCTATGCCTATTGGGGCTTTGAGCGCACGGGCGTTGTGCTGCGCGCGGAATGCAGCCGCAGCAATTTGCGCCACGCCTTTGGAAAAAGGAAGACCAGGGCGTTTCGCCCGGAACGGCTTTTGCCGGAAAGCAAGACCGTGCTGCGGGAGATACAGGCGCTGACGGAAGCCGCGCCGGTTCACGGGATTCACGCGCCGGAAGCGTTTTACGACTGCCTTTGCAGTTGGGATGAGAATCCCTTTGCTCTTTGGGACGGCGAACGGCTGGCGGGTTGTTTTTTGCTGGATCGCTTCGGGAAGGATGTCTCCACGCTGATGCTTCATGATGCGGAAAACGATTTTGAAGCTGCGGTGCACACACTGTTTGACTGCCTGCCGGA
>JAISQZ010000199.1 GCA_031273905.1 Oscillospiraceae bacterium
TGATCCGAGTGACGCCACCATGGCGATGATAGGGCCGCTGATTGAAAGTGAGCTAATGATCGGCGGGTCGGGTTCCATTTTGTTCAAAACCGATGTTCCCCACAGCATGGCGGCTTGGGGAGGGGACAACGCGGCTTTGGACGGAGCGGATGGCAATAACGTTAAGAATTACAATCTCTTGTTGCAAGAATCGCTTGAATTTTTACTTTTCCGCACCGAGGCCGGTCAGGATTACTTCTACAGGCGCGGGGCGGAAGGCGCGTATACCTTTGAATCGGCTCCCCCCGGCGTGGGCATGCTGGATAAGTTCATTGTGCGCGACTATGAAGACCTGGGCAATGGGGATTACCTCAGCGACGGCATGCGCGGGCTTTACCTCAAGCCCGGATCGACCACCCAATACGGGGATGCCCTGTCGGAGCTTTTGGGCGGTTTGGTGGGCTTGGTGCTACCGATCGTGGCGGGTTCCTCGGTTGACCCCTCCACTTTGGCGACAATGTCCTTTGCCGACCAGGTTGGTTTGCTGGTCAACAAGGTTGTTTTGCCCATGATCCCGGATCTCAATTACATGCGGATTCCGGCGGACGCGACCACCCTGCGGCAGCTTGGCACCTATATCCTGGTGGATATGCTTTCCGACATCCTGCCGGAGAAAAAATATGACCTCACCACGCGCAACCGCCCACTGCCGGCGGATGGCTCCCTCACGCAGACGCAGGTGTTTTATGCCACGGCGGGCGCGGCGCTGGAATACAAGAGCACCCCCACGCAGCTCAACCCGCATACCGACGGCGTCTTTGTTGCCTTGGCTGATTTGCTGCGCTATTACCTCAACCCGCTGATGCCAAGCCTCAATCTGCCGGAAAATCAGACCTTCGACGGCATGATGAACGCCTTGATCGGCTGGGCGCTCGGCAGCTTTGGCGGCTTGCTGCGCGAGGTTCCCGCAGCCGGCGGATATACCACAACCGGATGGGATCGCATCACCTATCTTCTCTTTGGTCCCGGCGGTACGGATAACGGAGCCGCCAATGCGGGCATCCTGCGCAAGGACTGGCTGCCCACGGATATTGCCCAGGAATCCCCGCTGCTTAAGAAGCTGCTGGTGGATCACCTTGTCGGGGCGGTGCTAGATTTGGATTTCACGAAGCTCTTTTCGCTGTTCCGCAGCTACGAGAACAAAGGCGGCGGCGGTGGGGAGCTGGAGCGCTGCGGTCCCATCCAGTTGGTGTTGCATGTGGTGGCGCGTCTGCTCAACAGCGTGCTCAAGGTGCCGACCAGCAGCACAATCATCGACTGGAACTTTACCACGCTGGATCAACTGCTTTCCGGTTCCAACAGCGTCAACGGGCTTGGCACCTTGGTGCGGATGCTGTGCGAGCAGATCGGTCAGATTGACATTTCCTCCTCCATTCTGGGCGGTGCGCTGCCGTTGCTTGCAAGCCTGCTTGGCATGTGGAGTGAGGCCGATTTCCTGCCGCACATGACGGAAGAAATGGTGCCTTATAACGCCACGCCAGAGATGGTGCGCACCAAGCTCAACCAGATTCTTCCGAGCGAACAGAGCGTGGAATGGTACGATCCCGCTTATATTCACTTCGGGCCGGAAAATGTGAAGTTTGAATTCATGTATCGCTATAACATGTTCAGCAGTGCGCGTTCCGCCGCGAGCGCCCTCTTGGATCGCTACGACGCGCTCACGGACGATGATCCCGAAAATGACGGCGAGATGGTGCTGCCGACGCAGATGGAATGGGACGATGTTTGGGTGAAGCTTGGCTTCTATACCGATGGCTCTGTCACCTTTGGCGGGCGTTCGGGCGAGCCGATCACGACCTCCCTGCGCAATTCTTTGAGCGTGCAAAACGGCGGCTTGGAATTCCAGCATCTGCTTGAAACGCTGCAGCGTGTGCAGGCGGAGGATTATAAGTATAAGGATGACCCGGAGGATCCCCTTTGCCCGCCGAACTGGACCTCCACCTCTTGGGCGGTTTACAGCCGCGCTTATGAATACGCCAATGATCTGATTGAACGCTACTACAACATGGATTTGACCCGCGACGGGCAACCGTTCATCACACAGGCGATGATCACCCGTTCGCGCCACGAGCTCAACATTGCGGAAAAGCAACTGGCCGCCTTCAAGGCAATGGCAGATTATGTTGCCTTTGACGCGGCGTTGCTGCAACTGGAAAGTGTTTACCTAGAGCGTGAATATTATATCGAATCAGCGGTGAATGAATTGGTGGCGGTGCTTACGCAGGCGCGCGAGTTCCCGCTGGATTATGAGAGCGGCGACCAGAGCAAGGTGAACGCCATGGTAGAAAAGATGACGTTGGTGCTTGCGCTGCTGCAGAATGGCGCCAACAGGAGATTGCTTTTGCACGCAAAAAGCGGAGCCGCCGTCGCAACCTTCGAGGAGCTTTCGCCGTATCCCGGAACGAATTTGGGCGCAACGCCTCCACCGATTACAAGGGTGCTTTATCGCGTACCGCAGGGCTTCTCTTCCGCCGGCGGCAAGGTGCTTCACACCAACTACGTGGAGCGCTTCGGGCAAGGAACTTCGGCGATTTATACAGCCAGCGCAATCGCAACCAAGGGCGGTGTTACCTACTTGGGAACTGGAAGCTGTATCGCGCTCGGTGTGCAAGCAGGTAAAGGAACCCAGGCAAGGTATGACGACGGTGTTCGCGTACTTGTGTTTGGCGATGTGAATGGCGACGCAATGTGCGACGCGCAGGATGCCATCCGGATTGATATGTATTTGGCCGGGAAGATGACGCTGGATAGGCTGCAGGAAGAGGCTGCGGATGTCAACGATGACGGGCCGGTGGATTCGCTGGATCGTGAGATCATGCGGCAGTCCGGTTTGGGGAAACACAAGTTTGATCTGGCGAAACTGACCGTCGGCTAAGCCTGTGTGCGGTTTGCTTGGGAACAAAACTACAACAAAACGCCCCGAAGCAGCAAACTTCGGGGCGTTTTTGGAGCAAAAGGGAGGGCATCAGGTCTTGTTTTTGGGAATCGACGGGGGCGGCACAAAAACCCGCGCTGTGGCGGTGACGCGTGCCGGTGCGCTGGCGGCTCGGGCGGCGGCGGGGAGCATCAACTTTCATTCCGTCGGCTGGGCGGCGGCGCGCGGGGAATTGGCGGCGCTGCTCAGGCAATTGCAGGCGCAGGCGCCCGGTGCGCTGGAGTCTGTGTTCATTGGTAACGCGGCACTGTTTGAGGAAGCCGCGCCGGAACAGCTCCATCGCCTGACGGAGGGCATCCTTGAAGCGCACTGCCTTGCGATGGAGAGTGATCTTGCCATTGCGCTGGAAGCGCTGGAAGGCGATGGCAGCGTCGCGGTGGCGATCAGTGGCACCGGTTCCATGACAGCGGGACGCGCGGCAAGGGCTGCGCCGCTCATTACGGCGGGAGGCTGGGGATATCTTCTGGGCGATGAGGGCAGCGGGTTTCACCTTGCGTGGAAAGGACTGCGCGCCGCGTTGCGCGGGATGGAAGGCAGTGCACCGCCAACCGACCTGACCGCCGCGCTTTTTTCGTTTGCCGGGGTAAATAGCGCCGCATCAATTTTGGACGTTTTTTATCATCCGCCCATGGAACGCAGCGAGCTGGCAGATTTTGCTAAGAGAGTGCTTTCCTGCGCAGAAGCAGGCGACGCTGCGGCGATTGATATTGTGCGGCAGTGCACGGCGGATTTTGCCCAAACCGTGCTTTCTCTGCTGCGCAAGCTGCCGGACGCGCCGCGATTGGGGCTTTGGGGCGGCGTCATGCAGCACAGCGTGCTGTTTCGCCGGGCGTTTTGCGACGCAATCCATGCGCGGTTGCCGCAGGTGGAAGCGGCTTTGCTGCCTTGTGCGCCGGAGGTCGGCGCGGTATTTGCGGCATTTCGCAGGGCGGGGCTTGTTTTGGAGCCGCATTTGCGGGAAAAAATCATCGCGCAGTGCTGCGGTTCCAATATCTAACCTTGCAAAAAGGCAAGTTGTAAAAACAAAAAATCCCTTGACAACGCTCTGCGTTTTCGATATAATACTAGGGTAGTTGAGCAAGCGTCTCTACAAGCGGCCCGTTGGTCAAGTGGCCTAAGACTCCGGCCTCTCACGCCGGCAACACGAGTTCGAATCTCGTACGGGTCACCATTTTATAATCCTCCTTAGCTCAGCTGGTAGAGCATGCGGCTGTTAACCGCAGGGTCGTTGGTTCGAGTCCAACAGGGGGAGCCACTCGGAGGTCTTGATTATCAAGGCTTCCTTTCGTTTTGCCGAACGTAAAAATGCCCACCCCTGACTTCCTAAATGTCAACATGGGCATTTTTTGCCCCGAGAAACTGAATATTGCCCCATATGAGCCGGATATTTTTGAATCCCATTCAAAATGTCCGGCGTTTTGTCATTTCCGTCCCAAATTACATGCCGCCCCGTGGATTGGCCAACCACAGCGGCGGCTATTTTACGAAAGGAGTTGACACCCATGTACTTTCTGGAATGCCTCTACGAGTTTCTCAAAGAATTCCCCAGCTTCCTCGACATCGTTGTCCGCCACGCCATTGAAATCCTCAGCGCAATGTAATTTTCCCGCAAAAATCTCATGGAAGGAAGTGATTCAAGCAATGCCCGAATGCAAAATTATCGCCATCTGCAACCAAAAATGATCTTGTCAAGATCGGTTGACACATTTTCTCCAATTTATTTGGACGAGTTTTGTTGCGAAGATATGCGGCGGTGTGAGCTTTCGTAACGAAGCGTAGCGTA
>JAISQZ010000217.1 GCA_031273905.1 Oscillospiraceae bacterium
CCCGGCAGATCCTTTATTTCTGTGCGAAGCAAGCCCTGCAAGCGCCCGGCAAGGGCAAGCAGCGCGGCGCCCATGTCCGTTTGGGCGTGATAGATCTCCTCCCCGGCGTAAATGCGGCCGACAAGTTCCAGAAAGACTTCCTTGCATTGCAGACCGCGCACGGATTCCGGGATCCTTCCACGGCAGCACAGCAGCCGCCCAAGCCCGCCCAGGGTGATCCTGTTCGCAAATTTGCCCGCCAGCGTGATGGGTATACGCAGCTTATAGATTGTTTCGCGCTCCACGCTGAAGCCGCCCGCGTGCACCGCCAGGCGGTCAATGTCGTTGGCGGCGCTTTCAATGATATCGCGCAGCAGGTGCTCAAAATGGCGCTTGAGATAGTCCCGCAGCGAAAGCTTGCCCTCGGGATCGATCGGGAAATCGCGCAGCGCACGGGTTTTTACGCGCAGGAGATCGCCGTCCAGCTCCGCTGTGCGGAACACGCCGGGATAACCCACCAGGCAGGCGGTATTGATATCCCAATAGGGATTGCCCGCGGGGGTGACGCGCTTTGCGATGTTGTGCATGTGCGTGTGACCGGTGAACAGGCAGCGCAGCCCCGCGTCGGCAAGGATGCGCGTGTTTTCCTTCCAGCCTCCCATCATATCGCGCTCGGAAATCAGGGGATAAATGGGGCTTGGCGGAAGGGAGGGGTGGTGCGCCATGCCGAAGATTTTTTGCCCGTCCGCCTTCGCTCGGGCAAGCTGTTCCAAAATCCATTGCATCTGCGCCGCATCAAAGCCGCAGAAGGAACGACCGTTGCCGTCGTCATTGAGGCAGAGCAGCCGGCAGCCCTCCTCCAGCTGCGCCACATAGGAAAGCCCGTCCGCATAGACGGCGACTGCGTCACGCAAGCCGAATTCCTCATAAAGCCCGCGCAGCTCGTGCCGGAAGACCCGGCCGTCCGCGCGCGCCAGGGGCGGCAGACCGCTGGTGTTTTGCTCGTCCACCTTGCCGATGCCGTAATCATGCGTGGCGGTGATCACCAGCACGCGCTTGCCCGCCCGCGCGATCCGGCGCAGCTTTTCGATCAGCGCCCGGTGCTCGTCCGCGTGACCGTTGCAGGTCAGGTCGCCGGAGATCAGCAGGATGCCGCAGTCCGGCTCTTCAAGGAATTCTTGCAGGGCGTGATCCAAGATCGCGCCGCTTTCCAGCAGCGTTTTTTGATCGTCGTGAGGCGCTGCCTGCGGCATTGCTTCGCGCACAAACAGATGCGTATCGGTAAACTGCCAAAGCTTCAGCATGGACTCCTCCCCGCGCGGGCAGCTTCGCGCCGCTTGGCGCACAGCCCGGTTTTTAAACGCTCATCCCAGCAGCGCCTTCGCTTTTTGCGCAAGGGCTTCCACGCGCCGCCGCGCCTCGTCAAGGCTTTCCCCCGGCGCGAAAGCGTCGCCGGTGCAAAGATAAAGCTTGATCTTCGGTTCCGTGCCGGAGGGGCGCAGCACCAGCCACGCGCCGTCGGCAAAAAAGAGCTTCACCACATCGGAGCGCGGCAAATCAATGGCGCTGCACACACCCGTTTGCAGGTCGCGCCGCTCCCCGGCAAGGTAATCCTCCAAGAAAAGCACCGTTTCACCCGGCAGAACCGCAGCGTAGTTTTCGCGGATATTTTTCATCAGCCCCGCGATAAAGACCTGCCCATCCGCGCCCTTCGCGTCCAGGTTGACCAGCGCTTCACAGACGGGACCATAGCTTTGATACAATTCCTGCAGCGCCTGATAGAGCGTTTTGTTCTTTTCCAGCTTGTAATAAAGCGCCATTTCCGCCACGAGCGCCGCGGCAATCACCGCGTCCTTATCGCGGCAGACATCGCCGGTCAGATAGCCATAGCTTTCCTCAAAGCCGAAAAGGAAGCTGTGCGCCCCGTTCGCCTGCCAGGCATCCATCGTTTCACCGATATACTTGAAGCCGGTGAGCACCTTCTTCACAGCAACGCCGTTTGCCTTGCAGATGCGCTCTGCGAGCGTTCCGGTGACGACGGTAGTCACGATCGCCGGGTTGGGCGGCAGCCCCCCGGGGCGTTCCCTGTAGGCCTGGATCAGATAATCGCAAAGCAGCGCACCGGTCTGCGTGCCGCTGAGCACCTCAAATTCGCCCCGGTCGTTCTGCGCGAGCACCCCCAGGCGGTCGGCGTCCGGGTCGGTGGCGAAGATCACATCGGGCTGCACGGTTTTTGCAAGCTCCATCGCCAAAAGGAAGGTGTCCCTTTCCTCCGGATTGGGCTTGGCGACCGTGGGGAAATCCCCGTCCGGCTGCTCCTGCTCCGG
Source organism: Oscillospiraceae bacterium (assembly GCA_031273905.1). Taxonomy (GTDB): domain Bacteria; phylum Bacillota; class Clostridia; order Oscillospirales; family Acutalibacteraceae; genus WRMQ01. The sequence continues at coordinate 2,307 of JAISQZ010000217.1, forward strand.
CACCACGCGCAATTGCGCATAGTCCAGCTTTTTCAGCAGCCGCGTAACGGGAACCAGCCCGCTGCCGTGGAGGGGGGAATAAATCAGCTTGAGCTTTGCCGCGTTTTGGCGGGTAAACGCTCTGCGCGGCAAAAACGCGCTGCTTTTTTCGTAGTAGAGTTCATCCGCTTCATCGCCCAAATCGCCCAGCAGACCCTTTTGCAGGGCAAGCGCCTGCGTCATTTTTTCGGTCGCCCGCGCCGCCTCGAACAGATCCAGCTTGTCGATTTCCTCCAGCACGGCAAGGGCGGCGGCATCCGTCAGTTGCCCGCCGGTTTCGCCATAGACCTTGTAGCCGTTGTATTCCTTTGGATTGTGCGAAGCGGTGATGACAATCCCCGCCTGGGCTTTGTATTCCCGCACGGCGAAGGAGAGCATGGGCGTTGGGCGCGGCTGCGGAAAGCGCTTGACGCGGATGCCGGCGGCGCAAAGCGCACACGCGGCGTGGGCGGCAAATTCTGCGGAGCAATGCCGCGTATCGTGGGCGATGCAGACGAGCAGAGACTGCCCCGGATATGCCTTTTTTAAATAATTCGCCAAGCCCTGCGTCGCCCGCCCGACCACGTAGTGGTTCATGCGGTTGCTGCCCGGTCCAATTTCCGCGCGCAGCCCACCGGTGCCAAAGGCAAGACCGCAGCGGAAGGCATCGAAGCGCCCGGCGCCGTCCGCGCCCAGAGCCTCCAGCCCGGCACGCCAGGGGGAATCCGCCGGAACCTCCGCCAGCCAGCGCTCATATTCCAGCAGCGCCCTGTTTTTTAGGATCAGCGCCTCGCGCTGACGCACGCAGTCCGCGCTGCGCCCGGGGTCGCGCGGGGTTTCAAAGGCGTAATCCAGCATTTTTTCCAGCGTTGTGGTCGCCACATGGAGCCTGGTATCGCTGGAAGCATAATAAATTGCCAGCTCGCCCGTGGCTTGGTTGAGTGCCGCGCCGCTGCTGAACACCACATTGGAAACGTCGCCCACGCGTTCAGCGCCCAGCGGCGCCAGAAAAACGCCGGAAGGCGCGGCTGTCACCTTCCAAGGTTCGTTAAGATCCGTGACAAAAACGTAGAGCACATAGCGCAGCCCGGCGGCGGTGCCGCGTGCGCCGTGGGCGATGTGAAGCCAGCCGCGCGTGGTTTTGACCGGCGTTGCGCCCGCGCCGTTCTTCCCTTCGGTGAGGCTGTGATAACGCCGCGGGCTGACCAGACGTTCTTCCTCAATGGCGGCGCGTTCCATATCCTCGCACAGGGCAAAGCAGATCCCGCCGCCGCTGCCCGCTTCAATAAAGCCGTCCTGCGGGCGGGTAAAAAGGGCGTATTTCCCATCCACAAAATCCGGCAGCAGCACCACATTGCGCTGCTGCGGCGAACGGGAGCGCAAATTGGGCAGACGCTCCCAGGTGAGCAGATCCTTCGTGCGCACGATGCCGCAGGCCGCCACCGCCGCAGAGGGCTCCGGATTGGCGGGATCCTTGCGTTCAGAGCAAAACAGCCCGTAGATCCAGCCGTCCGCGTGCTGCGTCAGGCGCATGTCGTAGGCATTGACCTCCTCCGGCTGGGTATCCGGCAATACGATGGGGCGGATGAAGGCGAAGCCCTCCGTCGGCTTTTTGCTTTGCGCCAGTGCAAAAAAGGATTTGCGGTCGCTGCCCTCCACGCGCACGACGAGGGAATAAACGCCGTCCAGATAAATCGCCCCGCTGTTGAACACGGCGTTGACACCCAAGCGCTCCAGACAGAAGGGGTTGCTTTGTTCGTCAAAATCATAGCGCCAGGAGGGCGGGACGTGCGCCCGCGTCAGCACCGGATGCTGCCAGCGCTGATAGACGCCGCTGCCGGTTCCGCACGGCGCGTTCGGGCGCGAAAGCAGTTCCCTGTGGCTTTTGAGCAATGCGTTCACGGCTTGACTTGGCATGGTGTGCTTGCCTCCTTGAACATAACCGCGCAAAACAGCGCGATCAAATCAGTTTGCGGAATAGTTCGGCGCTTCCTTGGTAATGAACACATCGTGCGGGTGGGATTCGATCAGCCCCGCATTGGTGATGCGCACAAAACGCGCCTGCGTTTGCAGCTGGGCGATGGTTTTGCAGCCGGTGTAGCCCATCCCGGCGCGTAAACCGCCGATCATCTGGAAAATTGTGTCCGAAAGCGACCCTTTGTAAGGCACGCGCCCCTCCACGCCTTCGGGCACCAGCTTGCGGCCGTCCTCCTGGAAGTAGCGATCCCTGCTGCCCTGCGCCTGCGCCATCGCGCCGATGGAGCCCATGCCGCGATAGACCTTGAACTGCCGCCCCTGATAGATTTCCGTTTCTCCCGGGGATTCCTCGCAGCCCGCCACGAGCGAGCCGACCATCACGCAGGAAGCGCCGGCGGCAAGCGCTTTTACGATTTCGCCGGAATATTTGATCCCGCCATCGGCAATCACCGGGATGCCCTGGGCAGCGGCCACCTGCGCGGCATCGCAGATTGCGGTAATCTGCGGCACGCCGATGCCCGCCACCACGCGCGTGGTGCAGATGGAGCCGGGACCGATGCCCACCTTCACCGCATCCGCCCCGGCGGCAATGAGCGCCCTTGCGCCTTCCGCAGTGGCAATGTTCCCCGCCACCAGCGTGATGAAGGGGAATGCGGTTTTTACCCGGTCGATCGCCTTCAAAACGTTTTTGCTGTGCCCGTGCGCGGAATCCAGCACGAACGCGTCCACTTCATGCTCCGCCAGCGCGGCGGCGCGTTCAAGGGCATCGCCGGTGGCGCCCAGCGCGGCGGCACAGAGCAGCCGCCCGCTGGCATCTCTGGCGGAATTTGGGTATTGTGTGATTTTTTCAATGTCCTTGATGGTGATCAAGCCCTTGAGCCTACCCGCGTCATCCACCAGCGGCAGCTTTTCGATTTTGTGCTTCATCAGGATCGCCTTGGCTTCCTCCAGTGTGGTGCCGATGTGGGAGGTAACCAGACCGTCCTTGGTCATCACTTCGGCGATGGGCAGGCTGAAATCTTCCAGAAAACGCATATCGCGGTTGGTGATGATTCCGACCAGAACCCCTCCGCGGCATACCGGGACGCCGGAGATGCGGTAGCGGTGCATCAGTGCGTCCGCTTCGGCGACGGTGTTTTCAGGCGCAAGAAAAAACGGGTTGACGATCACGCCGTTTTCGGAGCGCTTGACCTTGTCCACCTCCTCCGCCTGGCGTTCAATCGTCATGCTTTTGTGGATGACACCGATGCCCCCCTCCCGCGCGACGGCGATTGCCATGCGGGCCTCCGTCACGGTATCCATCGCGGCGGTGATGATCGGCGTGTTCAGGCGGATCGTCTTGGAAAGCCGCGTGCCGATGTCTGCGTCACGGGGCAAAAAATCACTTTCACCCGGCACCAGCAGAACATCGTCGAAGGTAAGTCCCTCTTTTGCAAAGCGTTCAGGCATCGTTGAAGCCATGATCCGTCCTCCTTACGCAAAGTAATATAAAATTATGTTATCGTACAGTATAACATAGCCGCTTTGGATGCGCAAGGGCAAAAAACGGTTTTTTGGGAAAAAAGTCAGGGGCGGGTTCCGGGGCGTTGCTTTTCTGTTTTTAAGAAAATTCGCTTAATTTTATCGCCGCAGGAAAGCTTTGCGGCACACGCTAGCGGTTCATCCGTTTGCCCAGAACAACACGCGCGGCCAGCAAGCAGGCGGCGCCCAGCAGACCGCTGAGCAGGAGCATCAGCCAAAGGGGGGCGGGGAGGGTGCAAAAGCCGATGCTTTCGGCGGAAAAATAATCAAGGAGCAAATCGTCCGCGCGGGCGGCGGGCAGCTCCAGCTGCGCAAAGGCATCGCGCAAAACAAGCCGTTTCAGCCAGATGGTCAGGTGGGAAAGCGGGAGGAGGGAGCCTGCCGCCTTGGTTCCTTCGCCCAGGTTGTTGTAGGGCATGTAAATCCCGCAGAGGAAGCCGAAGAAGGTGCCGGAAATCCCGGCGATTACCCCGATGGCGGCGGAGGATTTGACCAGTGAGGTGACCAGAAGCATGATGGAGCACGAGATCAGCGACGCGAAGAAGAGCACCGCCAGTGCGCTGAAAAATGTGGCGGCGGAAAGCCAATAGCCCGTGAGGGCGCCAATGAGCGCAAAGGTCGCGCTCCAGGTGAGGGTATTAAGCCCAAAGCTTACGGCAAGGGCGTTGCAGAAATAGGCGGCGGCAAGCTCCCATGCGCGGATTGGCGCGAGCAGGAAGCAATCGGTTCGCTTATTTTCAAAATCCTTGGCGATGGTGGAAAAGGCACCCGTCGCCAGGGACATGGAATTGAGGATCAGGACACCCGCCATCATTTGCAGATAGATGATAAAATTGGCTCCTGCAGCGGAAAACGGCAGCGCCAGGGCTTCCATTTCCTGCGCGTAGATTTTTGCGATAAAGAGGAAATAGAGCGCCAGCAGGATCAGCGAGCTTAGGAACGAGAAAAACAGCGTTGACCGATCGCGCAGGAAAAGCTTTGCGTTGCGTTTTGCAAGCGTGCGTATTGCGTTCATGCCGATTCCTCCTCTTTCCGCAGGGGACTGCCGATCACGTTCAAAAACACATCGTCCATGCTGCCCTTGCGCACCTCATAAAAACGGATGTTTTCCTTGAGCCGGTGCAGCAAATCAATGGAAGCCGCAGCGCTGCTGATTTGAATGGCATAGGTATCCGCCCTCCTGTGCGCGGCAACGTTCCATTCCTTCAGCTGCCGTTCCAGGCGCGGCGCGTCCTCCGGGATAAGCAGCAGGCGGTCGGAGGCATAGCGCGATTTCAATTCCGCCGGGCTGCCCTCCGCCGCGATTTTGCCGTGATCAATGATGGCGACGCGATCCGCGCAGGCGGTTTCCTCCATATAATGCGTTGTCAAAAAGACAGTCATGCCGTTGGCCTTGAGCCGGTGGATCACCTCCCAGACCTCGGCGCGGGTTTTGGGATCCAGACCGGTTGTGGGTTCGTCCAGAAAGAGGAGCTCAGGCGACATGAACAGCGCCCGCGCGATTTCCGCCCTGCGCTTTTGCCCGCCGGAAAGGGTTTTGAAGCGCTGCTTCGCCACGTCGCCCAGCGAAAGCAGCGCGACCACCTCCCCGTAACGCGCCCGAACCCGCTTGCGGCTTTTTATGTAGAGTGCGCCGTGGGTCATCAGGTTTTCCTCCACCGTGAGCAGGTCGTCCAGACAGCTGTTTTGAAAGACCACGCCGCGTTTGTTTTGCGACACCGCCAGGTCAGTGGAACCGCAGCAGCGGATTTCGCCGCCGTCGCGGCGCAGCAGCCCGGTTATCATGTTGATGGAGGTGGTTTTGCCGGCGCCGTTTTGCCCGAGGAAGGCAAAAAGACCGCCCTTTTCCACAGAGAAGGATATGCCATCCACGACGGTTTTTTCGCCGAAGCGCTTGGTCAGACCGCTGACTTCCAGGATGGGAGCTGCTGTTGCATGCATGGGCTCTCCTTTCGTTTGCGGGCAAAGCCGCGGGAAGCGGAATTGTATCAGTCCAGGTATTCCAGCGTTTTAAAACGCTTGCCAAGCTGAATGGCGGCGTAGCGCTCGGTGACGCGCGTCAGTTCTATGTAGCCCTGCGCCGGCATGGCGAAGCGGAACGCGCGTTCGAGGGGGGCTTCGCAGAGCAAACGCAGGGCTTGCAGGGTTTGCGGCGCAAGCGCCGTGCCCTGCGCGGGAAAGGGCGCTTTTTTATCCGCGAGGCAGGTCTGGCAAAGAAGCCGACCCTGTGCGTAATCAAGCCGGAAGACGGGCGAATGCTGTGCGCCGCAGCTGCGGCAGCCCTCCAGATCCGGCCGGTAGCCTGCCAGGCACATCAGGCGCAGCTCAACGATTGCCTTGAGCATCGGCAGCGGACGGCTGCCCCCGCTGAGGTAATGCAGGGTGTTGAGCAGCAGGCGCAGCTGCTCCGGCGCGGGTTCCTCACAGGGGGAAAGCTCCGTGGCAAGCTCGCTGCAATATTCCGCCAGGGCAAGGCGTTCGCAGGACTTATGCAGCCCGAAAAAAAGCGTGAGGGGTCGCGCGTCCGTCACGTGGAGGGCATCCTTCCAGCGCTTGAATTCAAAGCGACCGTAACAGAACATCTGGCTGGCGCTTTGCAGGCGGCTGCCATTTTTTTTTGCGCCGCGGGCGAAGGCGCGCAGCAGACCGTATTCCTTAGTAAGCGCCGTGATCAGGCGGTCGTTTTCGCCGCTTTCGCGCGAGAGAAGCACTAGGGCTTCGCTTTGGAGCAGCATCTTGGTTCCCTCCCGCGCCCTGTGCGCGATTGACGGTCTCGCGGTAGCGCAGATAATCCTCCACGCTGCCGCTTGCCGCAAAATTTGCCCATGCCTGGGACGAGC
>JAISQZ010000226.1 GCA_031273905.1 Oscillospiraceae bacterium
AAAACGCTGCCGCGCTCTAGGAAGAAGAAGTCCCTGTCCTTGCAGCCAAGCTCCGGCATCTCCCCGCGCACAATGCGGTGGGAATTGGTGACGATCAGGCTTTCCATCGCCTGGCGGAAGATGGTTTCCAGCCGGACAACCGGAAGCTGCCGTGCTCTGAGCAAATCCTGAAGCACGCTCCCCGCGCCCACCGGCGGCAGCTGGTCGGCATCCCCCACAAGCACCAGGCGGCAGCCCAGCGGCAGCGCGTCAAGCAGTGCGGAAAACAGCGGCACGTCCACCATCGAAATTTCGTCAATGATCACCGCGTGCGTATCCAGCGGATTGCGGCGGTTACGCGCAAAGGTCTGGCGGTCGTCCGGCGTCCACTCCACTTCCAGCAGGCGGTGGATTGTTTTCGCGTTTTCATCGGTCAGATCCTGCATCCGTTTTGCCGCGCGCCCGGTCGGGGCGGCAAGGGATACCTTCAGCCCGCCGCGGCGCAGCAGTTCTAGGATGCCGCGCAGCGTGGTGGTTTTGCCTGTGCCCGGTCCTCCCGTCAGGATCAGCAGCCCGCGCTCTAAGGCAATGCGCATTGCCTCGCGCTGTTCCGGCGCATAATGGATCGCGTGCTTATCCTCCATGCGCGTGATCACCTCGCTCAAATCACCGCTGAGCTTGGTGGCGGCGGGCGGGTAACGCAGAAGGAATTCCATCTTTTGCGCAATGCCCTGCTCCGCGTTGAAGAGATAGGGCAAAAACAGGAACGCGCCCTCCGGAAAGTGATGGCGCAGCAGCCGCCGCTGTTCAAGCAGGATTTGAATCGCTTCACGCACCTGACCATCCCCGCATTGCAGCAAGCGCACGCAGGGCGCAATCGTCTGCTCCTCGGGATAACAGCTATGCCCGTCATAGCTTGCACGCCGCAGCACATGGAGCACCCCCGCCTGTGTGCGAAAAGCGGCGTCTGGCGGCTCCGGCATCGCGCGGGCAATGTGATCCGCCCGCTCAAAGCGGATGCCAAGCTCCGCTTCGCAAAGGACATAAGGATTTTTTTTGATCAGCTCGGGTGCGCGTGTGCCGAAAGCCTTGTGAACGCGAAGGCATTCGGCGGTGGTCATGCCAAGGCGCTCCAGCGCGATCATCACCTGCCGCAGCGAAAATTGTTTTTTGAAACCCTCGCAGATTTCCTCCGCCTTCTTGGGCGAAATCCCCTTGATCTCCGCAAGCTTTGCGGGGTTGTTTTCCAGGGCGGAAAAGGCGTCGTCGCCCAGGGCTTCCACAATCCGCCGCGCCATGGCGGGCCCCACGCCCTTTATCACGCCGGAGGAAAGATATTTCAACAGCTCGCCCTGTGTGCCGGGCAGTCTGCGTTCGCAGAACTGAGCGGCAAATTGCCGCCCCCAAGTGGGGTTGTGCTCCGTCCTGCCCAGCAGGCGCAGCTCCTCGCCCGGTGAAATTTGCGGCAGCACTCCCTTCACCGTCACAAGCGCCTCGCCGCTGCTAAGTTCCAGCACAGTGAAGCTGTTTTCCTCATTGCGAAAGGTGATGCTTTCCACGCTGCCGCGCAGCTCTTCCAGATTTTCCAAAGAATTGCGTTCTTCCAAAATGCTCTGTCCTTTACAGCGAAGCTTCCAGACTTCTGACCTTTGGCGCCGGAATATCCAGTACAGTATAGCACATTTTTCGCCGGATGCAAGCGGGGAAACGGCAAAAAACTTTGAAAAACAGTTGCGTTTTGCCCTGAAAGCGTATAAACTAGAAGCATTGGAAGGAGTGTGCCCTATGCAGCTCGGCAAAAAAATTGAAGCGCGCGCCGGCAGGATCATCAACGTCCTTTATTACACCATGATGCTCGCCGCGTTTTATCTTTTCATGCGCTACGCCTTTTGGCTGGTGTTCCCGTTTTTGTTCTCGTTTTTTGTGGCGATGGTGCTGCAAAAGCCCATGAACTACGCCCACAAAAAAATCCGCCTCAAAAAGAGCTTTTCGGCGGTGGCGCTGGTGCTGCTGTTTTATCTTTCGGTGGTGGTGATCATCGCGCTGCTAGGCGTGCGGCTGTTCAACGGCGCAAAAGCATTCATCGATTTTCTGATGGGGCAGGCGGATCACGCGCCCAAGCTGATCCGGGAGTTGCAGACGCACATTTCCAGCCTCGTCACCTGGCTGCCGGACAGCCTGGAGGAACGCTTCAACACCAGCATGGGGAATTTTGTTGACAGCCTGCTCGCGGGCGTAAACGCGAAGGGCGAAACGGTTGGGATGTGGGCCAGCCTGCTTTCGCGTTTCAATTTTGAATGGCTCAAAACGCCCTTAAGCGGCATGCTGATCACCGCGAGCAAAATCCCCTCTGTCCTTATTTCCGCCGCCATTACAGTGGTTTCCAGCTTCTTTATGACCACCGCCTATGATTCCATCGTCGGCTTCATCAAGCGGCAGCTCAACCCCGAAAAATGCGAGGCGCTTTCCGCCAGCAAGCGAATCCTCTTTTCGTCCCTGGGCAAGCTGATCCGCTCCTATGCCATGATCATCGGCGTCACCTTCGGGGAACTGATGCTCGGGCTGTTCCTGCTCACGCTGATCACCGAATTTGACGGAAAATACCTTCTGGGCATCGCAATGGTCACAGCGCTTGTGGATATCCTGCCCGTGCTTGGCACCGGAAGCATCCTTGTTCCTTGGGCGCTTTATCACCTGATCATGGGGAACATCGGCTTTGGCATCGGGCTGCTGGTGCTCTATGCGGTGATCATTGTCGTGCGCCAGGTGCTTGAACCCAAGCTGATCGCCTCCAACCTGGGGCTGCCGCCCATTGTCACCCTGGCGGGGATGTTCATTGGTTTGCAGCTGTTCGGCTTCATCGGTCTGTTCATTCTTCCGCTGCTGCTGATCCTGCTCAAGGTGCTCAACGACGAGGGCGTGGTCAGGCTCTGGAAGCGCGGGGAAAAGACCGTGCAAAAACAGGCAAAGGCAAAAGAAGCGCCGAAGCCGTGAGTTGAAACCCGTTGGCAACAGTCCTCGCCATTCAGCTTTCGGGCGGAATTTTCGCCGGGCAAGGCGAAACGGTTATGTCAACAGGATTTTTAGACCACGCCGCCCGCCTGCCGAAAAACCGCCCTTGCCCAGGCAAGCTCCTCCGGCGTGACGGCGGGGGTTTCACGCAACTGATAAGCGCGGTTCAACCGCTCCCATTTTGGCTCGCCCAGTTTATGGAAGGGCAGCAGCTCCGTTTTTTCGATGCAACGATAAGACCGCAGCCGCCGGGCAAGGGTTTCCAGCGGTGTCTGCGCCAGCGTCCGGCCAGGCACCAGCACATGGCGGATCCAAACGGGCTTGCCTGTCCGCTCACAATAATCCAGCGTTGCGAAAGCAGCGGAAAGATCGCGGCCGGTCAGCTCGACCGCCGCCGCGTCATTCGCCGCCTTCATGTCCAGCAGCAGCAGCGCCGCCGCGTCAATTGCCGCTTTGCAGCGCTGCAAATCCGGCGCTCCCGCGGTATCAATCGCCGCGGGGAATCCGCTTTCCCCCAGCAGCAGCGTCACGGCGCGGATGAATTCCGGCTGCAGCAGCGGCTCCCCGCCGGAAAAGGTGACGCCCTGCAAAAAATTGCGCAGGCGCAGCACCTTTTCCGCCGCCGCACCGGCTGTGATTTTTTGACCCGTCCCGGGTGGTTCCTCTGCGGCGGCATCGGGATTGTGGCAATAAAGGCAGCGCAGCGGGCAGCCCTGCAAAAAAAAGACAAAACGCAACCCCGGGCCGTCCACCGCGCCGAAGGATTCGGTGTGGTGCAGCAGCCCGGAAATTTTTTTGAGCCTGTTCTTTTCCGCGTTCGTCATATCTGTGCCGCTCCACTTCTGGGCTGCGCTTATATTTGAACCTGCATTCACAGTCTGCAACGCCGCCCCTGCGGTCTCCGGGCGCTACAAAAAGGTGTGGAAGGTGCGCCCGATCACATCCAACTGCTGCGCACGCGTGAGCTTGACAAAATTGACCGCGTAGCCCGAAACGCGGATGGTTAGCTGCGGATAAAGCTCCGGGTGCTCCATAGCGTCAAGCAGCTTTTCGCGCTCGAGCACATTGACGTTGACGTGATGCCCGCCTTCGGCAAAATAGCCGTCGAGCAGCTGGATCAGGTTTTGCCCGCGCTGGCTATCCGTCTTTCCCAAAGCGGCTGGAATGATGGAGAAGGTGTAGGAGATCCCGTCTTCACAGTCGTCCGCCGGCAGGCTTGCCACGGATGCCAGTGAGGAAACCGGGCCGCAAACGTCGCGCCCGCTCATGGGATTTGCACCCGGGGCAAATGGCTCCCCCGCCAAGCGCCCGTCCGGCGTTGCGCCGGTCTTTTCCCCATAAACCACATTTGAGGTGATCGTCAGCACGGAAAGCGTCGGTTTGGCGCGGCGGTAGGTGTTCTGGCGGCGCAGGCGGCGCATAAAGCTGCGCACCACATCCTGCGCCATCTCGTCCGCACGCGGGTCGTGGTTGCCGAAGGTGGGATATTCCCCCTCGATGGAAAAATTCACCGCCAGCCCGCGCTCATCCCTGTGCGCACGCACCTTGGCGTATTTGACCGCGCAAAGACTATCCGCCACAACGGAAAGCCCCGCCAACCCGCAGGCCATCGTGCGGGAGACATCCTCCTCGTGCAGCGCCATTTGCAGTGCCTCGTAGCAATACTTATCGTGCATAAAGTGAATGATATTCAGCGTGTTGATATAAAGACCGCTCAGCCAATCCAAAATTTCGGCATAGCGTTCGCGCAGCTGGGCGTAATCCAGCACCTCGCCGGTCATCTGCCGCACGGCGGGGGCAACCTGCGCACCGGTGATTTCGTCCCTGCCGCCATTGATGGCGTAAAGCAGCGCCTTTGCAAGATTTGCCCGCGCACCAAAGAATTGCATCTGCTTGCCGATGCGCATGGGCGAAACACAGCAGGCAATGCCGTAATCGTCGCCGTATTTGTCGCTCATGGCGTCGTCGTTCTCATATTGGATGGAGGAGGTTTCGCAGGAGATCCGCGCGGCATAGCGCTTAAAAGCGTCCGGCAGCTTCGCGCTCCAAAGGACGGTCATATTCGGTTCCGGCGCGGGACCCAAATTGGTGAGGGAGTGCAGGAAACGGTAGGTTGATTTCGTCACCATATGCCGCCCGTCCGCGCACATCCCGCCCAGGGATTCCGTTGTCCAAGTGGGGTCGCCGGAAAAGAGCGCGTCATAGGAGGGCGTGCGCAGGAAGCGCACCAGGCGCAGCTTCATGATGAACTGGTCAAACAGTTCCTGCAATTGCGCTTCGTCGCATACGCCCCGATCCAGATCGCGCTGGGCATAAATATCCAGAAAGGTGGAAACGCGCCCCAAGCTCATCGCCGCGCCGTTTTGCTCCTTGATCGCCGCGAGATAACCGAAATAAAGCCACTGAACCGCTTCACGCGTATTCGCGGCCGGCGCGGAAATATCAAAGCCATAGCTTGCCGCCATGCGCCCGAGCGCCTCCAGCGCCCGAAGCTGCCCGCTGATTTCCTCGCGCGCGCGGATCATTTCCTCATCCATGTAACCGGAAACATAATGCTCCTTCGCCGCTTTTTTTTGCCTGATCAAAAAATCCAGCCCATAAAGCGCGACACGGCGGTAATCCCCGATAATCCGCCCGCGCCCGTAAGAATCCGGCAGACCGGTGATCACGCCGCTGCGGCGTGCGGCGCGCATTTCTTCCGTATAGGCATCAAACACACCGTCGTTGTGTGTTTTGCGGTATTGGAAGATCCGCTCCACCGCCGGGCTGAGCGTTTCGCCATAGACCTCAAGGGATTTTTTGACCATGCGCAGCCCGCCGAAGGGAAGGATCGCCCGCTTGAGCGGCGCGTCCGTCTGCAGACCAACAATCAGCTCTAGATCCCGGTCGATAAAACCGGGCGCGTGGGCATCCACCGTGGAAACGGTATCCGGGTCGATTGCCAGCACGCCGCCCGCCGCCCGCTCCTGTTCCAGCAGCGTGCGTATTTTTGACCAAAGCTTTGCCGTGCGTGCCGTCGGCGGACAAAGGAAATCCGCGCCGCCGTCATAAGGCGCGTAATTGCGGACAATGAAGTCGCGCACATTGATTTGACCGCACCACTCGCCGCGTACAAAATATTCCCACATTGTAATTGAAACCCTCCCAAGGCGTGTTGGCGCCAACCGAATCGCTCTGTTTTTGAGCGGATTTTGTATGAAACGTGCAGCTTTTTTGTTGCCCTGCCGGCGTGTTGCAAGAAAATGCGCAGGCACTTACTCTGTGATTCCCTCGCACCACCGCGCCCAAAAGCCTCGGCTCTCCGGCGCAGCGCCGCTCAGCCGCGCCGCCGCCACGATGGGGATCCATTTTTCAAGATACTGCCTTGCGGTGTCGCTTTGCTCGCAATAAAGCTTGAGATAAAGCTGCGCCTTATCCTCCATCCCCAGACGCAAAAACGTCAGGTAGCTGTTGGCGGCGTCTGCGGCGGCGTTCCCCTGGGTAACATGCGCCCAGTCAATTAAAAAGGGCTTCCCCTCGCGCAAAATCACATTGGAGGGATTGAAATCGCCGTGGCAGACCTTTGCGTGAGCGGGCATGGTTTCCAGCCGGGTATGCAGCTCGTAACGGCTGGTGGCATCCAGCCCGCAGGCGGAAATTTTGCGGTTGAGCTTATCCTTCATCCGCCCAAGCAGGGGCGCACGCTTGGAATGCACCTCCATTTGCAACCGGACAAGCAGCGCCATCCATTCCTCCAGGCGTTCGGGCTGCTCTTCCATGCATTGCAGCAGCGTCTGCCCTTCAATGTAATCTGAAATGATTGCCCAGCGTCCGTCATCATGCTTGGTCACCTCGTGCAAGCGCGGCACGGGCAGCCCCGTTTCCTGCACACGCGCTTGGTTGAGCGCTTCGTTGAGCACATCTGCGGCACAAACCGTGCCGTCAAACAGCTTGACCGTCTGCTCCCCCCGGCGGAAGAGCGCTTTGTTCGGCCGCTGCGCCAAAAGGAACATGACTTCGTTTGACATGGGCGTGTCCCTCCTTTTTTTCGGCTGTGTTTTGAACCCGGAGAATGGCTGAAAATGAGAGATTTTTTGCTTCGACTGATCATTTTTAACTGTACTCTTTGGCATAAGTATACTCCTTTCCCGCGCCTGCGTCAAGAGGAAAATAAAAAACCACCACAGGATG